>NZ_JTLG01000017.1:57987-244192 GCF_000799095.1 Chitinibacter sp. ZOR0017
AATTTAAAAAACCCAGCCTTGTGCTGGGTTTTTTGCTTTCTGTCGCCAGACCGCTTTGTCTGGCGAACTGCAACGGACCGGCCTGCTTACCAGTTGCCGCCACCCAGCAGCGGTGGCTCGGCCATTGCCAGCAACTGCTGTTGCAGCTCTTGCGTGCGCTCTTGCCAGTAATGCTCGCTGCCAAACCAGCTGAACGCAGCCGGAAAGGCCGGGTCACTCCAGCGGCGCGCCAGCCAGGCGCTGTAATGCAGCAAGCGCAGCGTGCGCAGCGCTTCAATCAGCCGCAGCTCGCGGTAATCAAAATCGGCAAATTCCTCATAACCTGCCAGCAGATCAAGCAACTGGGCCTGCTGCTCATGCCGCTCGCCCGAGAGCAGCATCCACAAATCCTGAATCGCCGGGCCGCTGCGGGCGTCATCCAGATCGACAAAATGCGGGCCGGCTTCGGTCCACATAATATTACTCAAATGGCAATCGCCGTGCAGGCGCAGGGTTGTGAGCGCGGGCACGGCAGCATAGCACTCGGCTACAGCGGCTAAGGCCTCGCCAGCAACGCGCAGATAATGGGCGCGTACCGCTAGCGGTAAGAGCGGGCAATCGGCCAAGAAGCCCAGCGGCTCCTCACCAAAGCTCGCCAGATCAAGGCTGGGGCGGGCGGCAAATGGCGTGCGCGCGCCAACGGTATGAATCCGCCCTAAAAAGCGGCCAATCCATTCGCGCGTACCGGCCTGATCCAGCTCGGGAACGCGGCCGCCCCGACGGGGAAACAGGGCAAATTGAAACCCGGCATACGTATGCAGGGTATTGCCTTCTATCTCAATTGGGGCAACGACGGGGATCTCATACCCTGCTAGCTCTAAGCTGAATGCGTGTTCTTCCAAGATCTGCGCGCGACTCCAGCGCGCCGGGCGGTAAAACTTGGCCACCAGATGGTTGCCCCACGGGCTCGGCTCGTCCAGCCCCAGCTGGTAAACGCGGTTTTCATAACTATTGAGCGCCAGCAAGTGGCCGCTAGTGTGCAGGCCCAGCCCATCGATGGCATTCAAAATCACATCGGGGGTGAGCTCGGCATACGGGGGCAGGGTAGAGTCAGTCATGGTCGGGCCGTTTTCAATCATGGCCCGACCATACGGCAAAAGCCGCAGGCTGACCAGTGTTCGCTTTGCGTGGCAGTGTGGGGTTGGCGCTGGCGAGCGGGGCGGGGTTTGGGGATAATTGGCTGAGCAGCTGGCGCGATGCCGCTGCCTTTCGGATAAAGCTGCCCATGCCCCACTCACAAACCGCCCCGGTCGATGGCCGTCTGGCTGATCGGCTGAATCTCGATCTGCGCCAGCAGCGCCAGCGGCTGATGCTGAGCCTACTGTGCCTCGCCCTGCTGGCGATGTTGTTGCAGGCGGCCAGTGGCTACCCGCTGTGGCTGGCACTGAGCTTGCCGGCGTTGGCTGCGCTTAGCTTGGGGCGCACGGCGTGGGCCTTGCAACAGGCCGATAGCGGCTGGGAGCATCGCGCCGACTGGCTGGCGGTGGGGTGGTTGCCTCTGCTGGCTACCCTCGCCGTACTGGCTAGCCCACGACCTTGGTTGCCCACCGAGCTGGTATTGCCGTTTATGCTGCAGCCGCAGCTATTACTGATGTCGGGCCTGCGGTTTCGGCCCTACGCGCTGGCGGTGCTGGGTAATCTGGGCTTGGCCACCTTGCTGATCGTGCTGGCGCCGGCCAGCACCCTTAATCAACTGCTGGGTTTATTGTGCGTGGCGCTGGCTACCGCGCTGGGGCTTAATTCGCTGCATCGCCGGCAAAGCCAGCAACGCTGGTTGCGCAACATGCGCCAGCGCGTGGTTGAAACCAGCGAAAAAATGGCCGAGCGCCAGCAAAAAATGCGCAAGCTGGCCTTTGAAGACCCGCTCACAGGGCTCGCCAATCGGCTGGAGCTGATTAATCAGCTGCGCCGCAGCTTAAAAAACCCGCTTGAAGACGCGCGCCATAGCGTGGTGTATCTGATCGACCTCGATTTCTTTAAAACGGTGAACGATGAATACGGCCACGCTGCTGGCGATGCGCTGCTCACTGAAGTGGCGCAACGTTTCCGGGGCTTGGTGCGCCGTGGCGATCTGGTCTGCCGCCTGGGTGGGGATGAATTTGTGATTGTGGTGCGGGGCGTGAGCCGCGCGGCCGAGCAAGGGCTCATTGCCGATAAAATCTTGGCGGCGCTAGCGGAGCCGGTACTGTATCAGGGCCAGCGCTTGCCGCTGGGGGGCAGCATCGGCGTGGCGCCGTGGTTTCCGCATTTGCGCTCGCCCGCCAGCTGGCTGGCTTGCGCCGATGCGGTGATGTATCAAGCCAAAACCGGTGGGCGCAATCGCTATGTGATCGCCGACCCTGATACACCCTATCAGGTCGAGAGTGACAAGGGGGCCGAATGAGTACGCCCCCCTTGCTGGCGCTCGAAGCGCTGAGCCTGCAATTTGCCGGCCACGCCACGCCGGTGGTGCGCGAGGTTACGCTCAGCATCGCGCGGGGCGAAAAAGTGGCACTGGTGGGGGAGTCGGGCTCGGGCAAAAGTGTGCTGGCCCGCGCGCTATTGCAGCTGGATGCTGGCTTGCAATGTCAGGGCCAGATCCGGCTCGAAGGCCAGCCTTTGCTGGGCGTGCCCGGCGTGAATTGGCGGCAGATTCGTGGCCGCCGCATCGCGATGATTTTTCAGGAGCCGATGAGCGCGCTCAATCCCTTGCAACGGGTGGGGCAGCAAAGCGCCGAAGTGGTACAACTGCATCGCGGCTGGCCGGCCGCGCAAGCCTGGCAAGAGGCTGCGCGCCTGCTGGCGCAAACGGGGATTCACGATGCGGGCAAACTGCAGCGCTACCCGCATCAGCTCTCGGGCGGTCAGCGCCAGCGGGTGATGATCGCCATGGCGCTGGCGGGCGAGCCGGATTTACTGATCGCCGATGAGCCAACCACCGCGCTGGATGTCACGGTGCAGGCGCAGATTTTGGCCTTGCTGGCGCAATTGCAGCAGCAGCGCGGGCTGGCGGTCTTGCTGATTTCGCATGATTTGCATCTGGTGCGCCGCTTTGCTGAGCGGGTGGCCGTAATGCAGCAGGGACAGCTGGTGGAGGTGGCCGCGACCGAAACGCTGTTTCACACCCCGCGCCACGCCTATACCCGGCAACTGTTGGCGGCCCGGCCGCAGCGGGTGGCGACAGCCGTGGCAGCTGGCGCACCGGTGCAGCTGGCCGTGCAGGGCCTAAGCCATGCTTATCCGGCTCCCGGGCGCTGGTTTTGGCAAAGCCGGCTGCAAACCCAATTGCAGCCGCTGGATTTTTCGCTGGCGCAAGGCGAAACGCTGGCGATTGTTGGTGAGTCGGGCAGCGGCAAAACCACGCTGGCGCTGGCGCTGCTGCGTTTATTAGCTGCCGGGCGTAGTAGCGGCGAAGTGCGCTGTTTCGCACAGGTATTCTCGGCACTGCGCGGGGCGGCGCTGGCGCGCGCGCGTCGGCACATGCAGCTGGTGTTTCAAGACCCTTTTGCCTCCTTGTCGCCACGGCAAACGGTACTGGAGCTGGTGGAAGAAGGTTTGCTGGTGCATGCGCCTGCGCTCAGCGCCGCCGAGCGAAGGGAGCGGGTGTGTGCGGTGTTGGCCGAAGTGGGCCTGCCGGCGGATATTCTTGGTCGTTATCCGCATGCGTTTTCCGGTGGGCAACGCCAGCGGCTGGCGCTCGCGCGGGCGCTGATTGTTGAGCCGCAAATTTTACTCTTAGATGAGCCCACCTCGGCGCTGGATGCCAGCATGCAGCAGCAAGTGCTGAGCCTGCTGGCGACGCTGCAGGCGCGGCGTGGCTTGAGTTATATCCTGATCACCCATGATCTGGCGGTGGTGCAGGCATTGGCGCATCAGGTGTTAGTGCTTAAAGACGGCGTGGTGGTCGAGCGCGGCCCGGTGGCGCAGGTGTTTGCCCAGCCGCAGCAAGCCTACACCCAGCAGCTATTACAGGCGAGTGAGGGGTATGCGCCTGAGGCGATTAATTGAATTGGCTTTGCTGGCTATACCAGTGGTGAGTACTTCTGTTGCGGCGAGCCAGTTACAGGCCGCGCGTCGCGGCTGGTTTAAAACTTGATGCAGGGCCGGCCCTTGGCCAGTGAATAACATTCGCAGTTGGCAAAACGGCCATCGGGGTTCACTTGCAAGACATGCGGCCCCAGCTTGCACCAGCGCCCGCTGGCGGGCTCTTGCGCATGATCCACATCCCAGTCGCGGCGGCTTTGGCTATGGGCGGGAATCTGGTAATTACCATGATCGTCATCCCACACCACCACCGCTTGCGCGCTGCGATTATTGATTTCGCCATTCAAAGGCCACGGCCAGTGGCCATCGCGCTCTTTTTCCTGCTGCACGGCAAACAGCGCCGCCGCGGCGGCGGCCAGCAATAGCAGGATCACCATGACCATAACCCGCACACGCACCCGGCGCGCTGACATCAGTTGGCCTCGCGCTTGGCTTTGCGCCAATCCCATGGTGGGGTGGGGTTACTGTCTTGCCATAAGCCGCTGCGCTGGGCGCGGGCCTGTTGCTCGGCATCCTGGTACGCCTGATATGCGCTGCGCGCTTGGGTTTTGGCGTAGCGGGTGTAATGCCAGGCCAGCCCCGCGGCCACTTGCTGCTGATTGATGTCTTGCCCTTGGTATTCGATCCGTGCGACGCCACGGCCATAGCGATCGACATCATCAATCTGCACGCTGACGGTTTTGCGGTAAATCAGGTCGGATAAATGCTGTTTGGATTTCTGCCCATACGGCATGGCTTTTTCTGGCGCGTCGATATAGGCCAGCCGTAATTTGTATTGCTGGCGCTCGCTATCGAGTACGGTGACGGTATCTCCATCTGCCACTCCCACCACTTCACCACTAATGCGCATGCCGGCTTGCAGCTGGCCGGGCTCGGCCGGGCGCTGGCAGGCCCAGCCGATCACGGCAAAGGCCACAATCAGCAAGGCGCTGAGGCGCTGTTTCCAGTTGCTGGCGGTGAAGAGGCGCAGCACGGCGCGCTGCTGTTGTTGGGTGATTTTCATGAGTGCGAACATCCTGCGCTCGGGCGCGTGACAAACCAGGTGGCCTTGATGGCCTGATACAGAATCAGAGGCCAATCAAGGCCGCCAAGGGTTGGGCGGGCAGTATACACGTCGTAATCCACCGCCTTCAATTTGCTCAAAACGCGATCGGCCGAGAGCACGATGGTGCGGATTTCCAGCCCGATGCGGCCGGGTAGGGCGCGGCCCAGTGGCGAGCCGGCAACGAGCATTTTGCGCGTACGCTCGCACTGAAAAGCCAGCAGGCGTTTCAATTCGGGGGTGGCTTTGCCGGCTTGCAGCATGGCTTCGCTCACGCCAAACCGCGCAAGCTCATCTTGCGGCAGATAAATGCGATCTTTTCGCAGATCAATTGCCACATCCTGCCAGAAATTCACCAGCTGCAAGGCAGTGCAGATGCCATCCGATTGCGCTAGCATCCGTGCATCCTGAAAGCCGAAAATATGCAGCAAAATCCGCCCCACCGGGTTGGCCGAGCGGCGGCAATAATCGATCACTTCGCCAAAATCGGCATAGCGGGTTTTCACTACATCCTGCCGAAATGCTGAAAACAGATCTTCAAACAGATTGAGTGGAATCTGATACTGCGCAACCACCGGTGCTAGGGCCTGAAAACGGGCGGTGAGCGGCATTTGGCCGGCGGCAATGCGCGCTAATTCTGCGCTGCAGGCCTCGAGCGCCGCCAAGCGCTCGGCGGTGCTAGCCTCACCCTCATCAGCCAGATCGTCGGCGTAGCGAGCGACGTGATAGACCACGGCGACCGGGCGGCGGAACCGCCGTGGCAAGAGCCAAGAGCCGACGGGAAAGTTTTCGTAATGCTGAACCGTTTGATCGGCAGATAACATGCATTTTCCTTAAAAATAGCTGACGCTCACTGGTGTTCTGGGGCCGGAATGCTATAGTAGCCAGACGTAATTGGTATTACGTGTTGATTCAATAATTTTAAGGGGATTCTGATGTTCAAAAAACTACTACTGGGTGTGATCGCTTCAATTTCTCTGTCTTGCGCGGCGTATGCAGCCGTGGATTTGAATACCGCCACCCAGCAACAGCTGGAAGCGCTCAATGGCATTGGCCCGCAAAAAGCCAAAGACATCATTGATTACCGCAGCAAAAATGGTCCATTCAAATCCGCTGAAGATGTGATGAAAGTACCCGGTATCAAAGAAGGTACTTTTGCCAAGATCAAAAGCGAAGTGACTGTCGGTGGCAAAGCCGCCGCTGCCGCACCGGCCAAAGCGGATGCAAAAGCCACGGCTAAACCCGCCGATACCAAAGCTGCGCCAACGGCCAAGCCTGCCGAGGCAAAAGCCGCCAAAGCGACCGTTGCGCCAAAAGCCAGCGCACCAGCGAAAAAATAAGCGGTACTGTGGCGGGGCGGCCAGCGCTGTCTGGCTCCTCACGCTGCCGACAATAAAAAACCGGATCAGCTGATCCGGTTTTTTATTGAGCCAAGATGCCGAATTATTCGGTCACTTTGGCTTTGGCTACCAGGTCGTCAACCAGTTTCTGGATGCGTTGACCTTGAACTTGCTGTTCCAGTTGTGGCTTCACTTCTTCGAAAGAAGGGCCTTTGGCTTCGCGCACGTCATCCAGCTTGATGATGTGGAAACCGAACTGAGTTTTCACTGGATCAGAGATTTTGCCTTTTGGCAGTTTCGCCAGGGCATCGCCAAACTCTTTCACGTAAGCGCTTGGGTTAGACCAGCCCAGATCGCCGCCTTGCGCGCCTGAACCTTTGTCCAGTGATTTAGCTTTTGCCAGCTCGTCGAATTTTTTGCCCTTTTTCAGGTCAGCTTCGATCGCATTGGCTTCAGCTTCGGTCGCTACCAGAATGTGACGGGCTTTGTATTCTTTGCCGCCAAAGTTGGCTTTGATCTTGTCGTATTCTTTTTTCAGATCCGCGTCGGTGATTGGGTTGGCTTTCACATATTGATTGATGTAAGCGCCGATCACGATGCGCTGTTTCAGCATATCCAGCTGAGCCATGGCTTCTGGGCTTTTATCCAGACCTTTTTTGATGGCTTCTTGGTAAACCACTTCGTTTTTCACCAGCTCGTCTTTGATTTTAGCGCGCAGTTCTGGTGAATCTTTTTGGCCGCGTTGGGCCAGTTCTTTCACAAATGCATCAGATTTGGCTTGTGGAATGGCGACGCCATTGACGGTGGCCACAGTACCTGGGGCCGCAATCACACCGGCAGAGAGGGTGGCAGCAGCAACGGCCAGCGCCAAACGGTTTGCTTTAAACATGCGTGTTCCTTCGTTAAAAATAGCCAACATCAAAATTCATCCGGCGTGAGCGCACGGATACTCAGTGCATGTATACGATGGGGAATCAGATCAGATAAGGGCTGGTAGACCATACGGTGCCGTTCCAGCGCTTTTTTACCGATAAACTCACTCGATACAATCGTTAATTCATAGTGTCCACCGCCGCCGGCTGCACCGGCATGGCCGGCGTGGGCTGCGCTATCGTCAAATAGCTCAAGGCTTTCATAGCGCAGCGGTAACAACCGTTGGCGGATCTCATCAGCGAGGCTCATGATACCAGACTCTGCTTAGGGTAAAACATGACGGAAGGGTTTTACAACTACATCGGTAAAAATCCCGTCTTTGCTGTAAGGATCTTCACTGGCCCATGCCTGCGCGGCCGCCAAATCGGCAAATTCAGCCACGATCAGGCTGCCGGTAAAGCCCGCCGGGCCCGGGTCAACATGATCAATCGCCGGAAACGGGCCGGCCAACACCAGCCGGCCCGCATCGACCAAGGCTTGAATTCGCGCCAAATGCGCCGCGCGCACCGCTAAGCGGTCAGCCAGAGAGTCCGGTTTGTCGGTACCGATAATCGCATACAAAGGCATGGCAATACTCTTAAAGATTATTCAGTTTTTGTTTCATTCGTGCTGTCTTCAGGCAGCATGTGTTTGGACAGGTACATGCTTTGTGCCACGACGAACAGCAAGGTCAGCACCAAGGTGCCAAAGACTTTGAATTTCACCCACAGCGCTTCCGAGAAAGCGTGGAAGACATAAATATTCAGCGCGCCCATGGCGAGGAAAAACACTGCCCATGCGTACATGGTTTTGGTCCAGATCGGGCGCGGCAGCTGCATGGCGCCGCCCATGAGTTTTTCGATCAGGTTTTTTTCCCGCAGATGCCAGGCCCCGACCAGCACCACGCTAAACAGCCAGTACAGTACGGTGGGTTTCCACATTATAAATTGCTTGTTGTGGAAGATGATCGTGAGGCCGCCCATGACGGTAATCAGCACCAAGCTAATCCACAGCATCTGGTCTACATGCTTGTGGCGGAACCAGCTGTAAATCACCTGCGCAAAGGTCGCGACGATGGTAACGCCAGTGGCGAGATAGATATCGTCGGTATAACTATATGCGCCAAAAAACAGCAGGATAGGGAAGAGATCGAAAAGGAATTTCATATGCGCTGCGTGTTCGCCAAATGAGTTGCGGCGATTATGCAGGCAGGGGCGGCAAGATACAAGGCGAAAAAAAACGCCGACCCGGAGGGATCGGCGTCAATGACCACTGGAGATACACGAAGCATCAGCTTGCGTAACGTATAGTGCGCGTTTTGGCTGGCTAGGGTATTGATGTGGCGCAATATTTGGCGCGCTCTGGCTCAGGGAAAACCCTAGTGGTCGGGCTTTGGGCAGCGATTCGGCCGAGAACATGCAAGGCGCTGTGGGCGCTACGCAGATGATCGCAACAGAATAAAAAGGGAGAGGTGGCGAGCCCGACCCCCGGCACTAGCATCAAAAGCTGTGGCTGCTTCCTTCCGGACCTGACCAGGTTCACCTTCTAGCTATGCGGGGAGACCCGCCGTCGACAGCGCCGCCACTTGCGTGGCAGCAACAGTGAGGCCGCGACTATATCACAGCAGCGCTACCGATTGCCAGCGCTGCTGCAAAATAGCCGGCTCGGCCCGGCCTAGCTGGGTGTAAAGCCAAGTCACTGCCGCCTCGGCACTGCGCCGGCCGGCCGGCCAGGCCCCGAGTTGATTCAAACTATCGCCGGTAGCATACAAACCCTGACGCACTTCACCGGCAATACACTGGGTGCAATTGATGATAATGCAGCCAGTGCTGGCCAATAGTTGCAAGGCATCGTGCAGCGCCCGGCAGGCGGGTAGATTGCCGCTGCCATAGCTTTCTAATACCAGCCCGTCCAGCTGTTGGCTAGTCAGCCACTGCGCCAGCAGGGTTTCGCTTCCCGGATAGAGTTTCACGGCCACGATGCGCAGGCTGGGATCAACCCATTGCGGCGCGCCGTCGCCTGCCAAGGCTTGGGCCGGGGCATTGGGAGCACCAAAGGCGACGTCGGCGTCGGCGTCGAGCTTTTTGCTGGCAACGCCAGACAAAATCTCGCCCCCAAAGGCGATCTGAACCCCCGGTGCGCCTTGCGTGGCGGCGCGCAAAGCCAGCGCCACATTGGCTGGCGCATCGCTGCCAGGCTGTAACCAAGGGCGTTGCGAGCCGGTGATAATCACCGGTACTTCCAATTGGCCGAGTTGCCAATGCAAGGCCGCGGCGGTCCAGGCCAGCGTATCGGTGCCATGCAAGACGATGATGGCCTGGTAGTGTGGCCGCTGGGCCTGAATGGTTTCGGCGATCGTGCGCCAGTGCGCCGGGCCCATGCTGGAGGAGTCAAGCGGCGGGTTGAGTTCATGCAAATCAATCGCCCAGCCGGGTATCGTTTGCTGGGCAAGATCGGTGATGGGCTGGGTAAGAATACCGCCCTGGGGTATTAGCCCGGTTGGGCTCGGAGCGCAGCCGATGGTGCCGCCGGTATAAAGACAGAAAATCCGTTGCATGGTCAGTCAGTTGTTGCGGTGTTAGAATCGTTTCCTTTTGCTGTACAGGATGACACGGCATGGTCATCGCCGACAATCGCAAGGCGTTTCACGACTATTTTATTGAAGAACGGCTCGAAGCCGGTATGGTGCTCGAAGGCTGGGAAGTCAAAGCTATCCGGGCCGGCCGCGTGCAGCTCAAAGAATCGTATGTGATTTATAAAGGGGGCGATTTCTACCTGTTTGGGTGTCATATCTCCCCGCTGCTCAATGCCTCTAGCCATATTCACCCGGATGTCGTGCGCACGCGCAAATTGCTGCTCAAGGCCCGCGAAATTGAAAAGCTGGCCATGAAAGTAGAGCGCGCCGGTTACACCATTGTGCCCATCAATATGCACCTCACCCGCGGCTATCTCAAGCTGGAAATCGGCGTGGCTAAAGGTAAAAAGCAGCACGATAAGCGCAATAGCGAGAAAGAGCGCGAATGGCAGCGCGAGAAAGCCCGTATTGTGCGCGATCACACCAAACAGGCGCGCTAAGGTGTTTGCCGGATCCGTGCGTAGTGAATCCACTCTTGATCCGCAGCCATGCTTAGCAATAAAAAACCGAGCAATAGCTCGGTTTTTTATTGGGCGCTAAATGCCTTTATGCTTTGCGACGACGCGCAGCTAACAGGCCAAGCAGGCCAACACCCATTAAGGCGTAGGTTTCAGGCTCTGGTACGGGGGCTGTAACGGTATCCACCGTTACGCCAATGCCATTCAGGGAGAGTTTGGCAAAGGTGTTCGGCACATTGGCGAAATTCTGACCGTAAATACCAAAATAGCTGTCAAAAGACAGATTCAGCCATGGGCTTTTAGGAATCACAGCACCGTTCTCGATCAATGAGTCGCCAAAACTCATATTGGAGTACTGGCGATATACATTATTGAACGGATAGCCCGGTACATATTGCATCGATTGACGATCGTTGTAGGTTGAGTAGCCAACCCATTGCCAGCCACTGCCATTACCTGGCGTGAGTACCCCAACGGTTGTGCTTACCGATGTAAACAAGGCCGGTGTGTTCGTGCCTGCTGGCAGTTTGCTGGGGCCGGCATTTAATTTGATGTCTGCCAATTGTTCGGCATGAATGTCAGAGATTTGTTTGCCACTATTGGCTTCAACGGTAAACCAGCTATATAGATCAACCGGCTTTTCGTCTTTGTAGAAATTGCCATTGCCCGCGGCACTGGTTGAGGCGATGCTGCTGCCATCGGCCTTGGTGAACATCAGTGTGTTACCCGTTAATGTCGCCGAGAACCCGGTGAGCCAGCTCTGGCTCCAGTCAATTTTATAAGTCACGTCTTTGCCGACGTAGCTTTGAAATGCGGCGTGCGCAGGCGCAATGACTGCGGTGAGGGCTAGTGCGATAGCCGCTTTGTAGCTTGTTTTCATTTCCATTTCTCGCTGTTATTTGCATTATGCAAAATGGATTGTACGCGAAGCTGAAACGGTTGTAAGCCTTGGGGTGCTGAAGCTTTGGGTGGGAGTCCTTGAGTAGAAAGCTGAGCGGGCGGTTTGCCGGTATCGTGAGGTCAAACCGATACCTCCGCCCCACGATAGCTAGTTCGATTTGGCTTTCTCGCCGATCTTGCCTTCTTTGCCGTTGATTAGCCCGATGATGTTTTGCTTGTGCCGCACGATCAGCAGGGCGCTGATGACGGCAACGGCCATCAGGTAGGGTTCCACCGGCAGTAGCCACCAGCACAGTAAGGGGGCGCAGATTGCGGCCACAATGGCGGAGAGCGAAGAGATTTTCAGTCCCTTGGCTACAAATAGCCAAATGCCCAAGGTGGCCAGACCCAGCCACAGATTCAGGGCCAGCAAAATGCCGGCGGCGGTAGCAACGCCTTTGCCGCCTTTAAAACTAAAAAAGATCGGCCACATATGCCCGATGGTGACCGCCACGGCTACCAAGGCGATTAAGACATCAAATTGCGCGCCCTGTACGCCCGCGAGGGGGGCGAGTGTTTGTGCGATGAAGACCGCAACCCAACCTTTGAGCGCATCGCCCAGTAGGGTGAGGGCGGCGGCTTTTTTATTGCCAGAGCGCAAGACATTAGTCGCGCCGGGGTTGTTGGAGCCGTAGGTGCGCGGATCGGCCAGACCCATCAGCCGGCTAACAATCACCGCAAAGGACAGCGAGCCCAAGAGATAGGCGGCGATAATGAATAATACGAAGGTGAGGTTCATCCCGAATTCCACTACAATCACGAGCTTTGGATTCTAAGCTAATCCGTTCGCCCCCTCAAACGGCGTGCGGTGATAGGCCTCTGATATGGACATCATTTATCTGCAGCAAGTGCGCGCCGAAACCGTCATCGGCTGGTATGACTGGGAGCGCACCCAGTCGCAAACGGTCGAGCTGGATCTGGAAATCGGCCTGCCTTCGGCGCGGGCCTGTGTGAGCGATGATCTGGTCGATACCATCGATTACGACAAGGTGGTGACGCATTTGCGGCAGGTGATGGCCGAAAAGCACTTTTTGCTGATCGAGGCGCTGGCCGAGCATATCGCGCATATTTTGCTGCATGATTTTGGCGCGCCGTGGATCCGCGTGTCGGTTACCAAGCTCAATATCCTGAAAGATGTGGGCCGCGTCGGGGTGACGATTGAGCGTGGCCATCGCCCCGTCTAAATACCCTGGTGTGTATTGCCCCTTAGACTACTGAAAATAAAGCCCGGCGGCCTATACCCCGGGCTTTATGTTTGGCTGCCGCGCGAACGCGCGCTAAGCGGGGGATTGAACTTTTACCCGTTTGCCCCCACTAATGCAGCAGTACGATTACCCATTGTCCTTTTTCACATAGGAAAATCCATGGCCCAATTTCGCCAAACCCTGATGGTGGTCTTGATGAGCACCACGCTATTTGCCTCGCACCTGGCCGAAGCCAAGCGTCTGGGTGGTGGCCGTTCGAACGGGATGCAGCGCCAAGCGCAACCTGCGCCACAACGTCAGGCCCAGCCATATCAGGCGCCGCAACAGCAGCCGGCACCCGCTTACCAGCAAAAGAAAAGTGGCAGCATGCTGGGCGGGGTCTTGGGTGGCCTAGCCGTGGGCGGTTTGCTCGGCTATATGCTGGGCAATAATGCTTCGGGCGCTGCACAAGGCGAGAGCGGTATTCCGTGGGGTACATTATTGTTGCTGGGCGGTTTGACCGCGGGTGGCGTGTGGTTGCTGCGTCGACGCAAACCGCTGGCTTCGGCCGCGAGCCCCTATCAAGCCGCGCCTGTGCTGAACCCAGCCGGTTTCCCGGCCGGTAATCCGGCGCCTGCGGCGAAAACCGACTACCAGCCAACTAGCTATCAGGCACAACCACCTGCTAGTGGCGGCGGCTGGGGTATTGGCCAAGGCATTGGTGGTGGTGTGTACACTGCGCCAGCCACCCCGATTACCCGTTTGCCCGATGGTACGGAAGCGGCCGCTTTCCTGCGCCAAGCTCGCGCGAGTTTTCTGCATATGCAGGCGCTCAATTCACCCGAGCAGCTGGAAGAAATGCGCCGCTATCTGACGCCCGAGCTCTTTACCGCGCTGAAAGATGAAATTGGCAATAACAGTGATCTGGCCGAATTCCCAGAGCTGAATCTGCAATTGGTGCAGGCGGTGAGCGAGGAAGGCCGCATGATCGCCAGTGTGGAATTTGCCGGTCGCGTGAGCGAAAGCCTGAATGCACCGGCAGAGCCATTCAAAGAAATCTGGCATTTTGTGCGCCCAATGCAGGGCGATCCACGCTGGTTGCTGGCGGGGATTCAGCAAGTCTGACGTTTTATTCTGTCGTAATTGGTCAAAGCCCGTTAGGTTGTTGCGACTTAACGGGCTTTTTGTCTTACAATTTACCTTGATTTATTGCCGAAAGGTGTGCTTGTGCAGGCGCTTAAACGAATGCTGGTGCTGTTGCCGCTCACCCTCTCCCTGACCGCATGCGATCAGGTGATGGAGCTGATCAACAAACCGAAAGCCAATGGCAAGGCCATTGGTGCGGCGTGTCGCCACAGTGGGCGCGCGCTGGAAGATTGTTATCGACGCAATGCCAAAATCCCCAAAGCCGATATTTTCGCCGGCTGGAAAGAAATGAACGAATACATGCAGGCGAAAAAAATCGACATCGTGCCCCCGCCGCCGGATGTCACAACTGGGCAACTGGCGCCGGAAGAAGGTCATGGTGGTGCCGAAGCCGATAATGCCAGCGAAACTGGCGAAGCCGCTTCAGCTCCGAGCGAGAAAGGCAGTAAACCCGAGAAAAAAGCCGGCCATTGAGGTGACATGACGTCCATTCTGGAAAAAGTAGATGTATTTGCCGGCTTGCCGAGCGAATCATTGCTGGAATTAGAAGCGCTGGCGATTCGCCGGCATTACGCCAAGGGCGTGCCGGTATTTTACGAAGGCGAGCCGGTTGAGCATTTGCTGGTGCTGATTGAGGGGCGTTTAAAGCTCTTTCATAGTAATGACGCTGGCCGCGAGTATGTTTATGGCGTGGCCGAGCCGGGCCTGTCGTTTGGCGGAATCGGCCTGCTTACCGATGAGGTGCGCACCGTCTGTGCCGAAGCCGAAGACGATTGCGTGTTTTTATCGATCGCGCGCAGTAATTTCCTCGACTTTGTGGCCACGCATCCGCAAATCAAAGACGCCCTGCTGGCGGGCTCGATCCGGCTGATTAAACATCTGACCAAAACCGTGAGCGATCTGGCCTTGAATGACGTGTATGGCCGGATACGCCGCGTATTTGAAATGCTGGCGGTCAATACCCCCGAGGGGGATCTGATCGAGGGGCAAATTACCCAGCAAGATCTGGCCGACCGGGTCGGCGCCTCGCGCGAGATGATTGCCAAGGTGATGAAAGAACTGGTGGCGGGTGGCTATGTCGAGACTGGCCGCCGCCGCATTTTGATTTTGAAAAAACTGCCCGAACGCTTTTAAGCCTGGCCTGAGTGCCGGCACGGGCGATTAATAACCCAAGCCAACCTGACTAATAGGTATTGTTATGCTGGAAATCTTAAAAACCATCCCTCTGCTGCAAGGCTTCCCGGATGAGCAACTGGAATACATCCTGGCTACTGGCCTGAAACGCACCATGCCCAAGGGCTCATTTGTGTTTCGCGAGGGTGATCCGGCCGAATCGATGTATGTGCTGATTGATGGCCGTGCGCGCTGTTTTGCCAGTGATAATCAGGGCAAAGAATTTGTCTTTATGGTGGTTGAGCCGGGTGATGCGATTGGTGAAATTTCGCTGATCGACAACGAGCCGCGCGGCTGGTCATGCCAGTGTGAAGAAGACTCGGTCTTCCTGATGTTTAGCAAGCAAGAATTCCGCGAAGCGCTGGATCGTGAGCCGCATGTGAAAGAGCTGGTGATTCAAAACTTGGCGGCGATGGTGCGCCATTTGTCGACCACGATGAAAAACCTGGCCCTGCTCGATGTCTATGGCCGCGTGCGCGCGCTGTTTGAATCGATGCTGGTGACCGAAGACGGCGTTGAAATGGTGAGCCAGCCGCTCACCCAGCAAGCGATTGCCGATCGCGTGGGCTCGTCGCGCGAAATGATCGCCAGAATCCTGAAAGAGCTGGTGTTTGGCGGCTATATTCGTCTGGAAAACAAACGCATCATCATTTTGCAAAAGCTGCCTGAGCGCTTCTAAGCGACGCGCAAGCAAAAAGCGGCCAAGGGCCGCTTTTTTATCGCCTGCGCTTTGGCGGTGGTGCCGCTGTAGCGCGTGAGTGGCTTTATTGCGTGCTCACGGCGCTGGCCTTGACGGCGGCGCTAGCGGCTTTCGCTGGTGCCTGAGTCGTTTTGGCTGGCGCGGGCGTGGCTTTGGCGGCCGGCGTGGCGGTGGGCAGATACAAGGGGCCTTTGTAACCACAGGCGGCGAGGAAGCTGGCAACAGTCAGCAGGGCAAGCAGTTTGCGCATGGCGGGGCAATCAATGGCAAAATGCCAGTTTATCATGTTGGAACCAAGCGATGACCGAATCTGAATTTCTAAGCGCCAGCGATGCGATTTTTAGCCAGATTGAAACGGCGCTGGACGCGGTTGATTTTGATGTCGATCCGCTGCGCGCTGGCAATGTGCTGGAGCTGGAATTTGAAGATGGCAGCAAAGTGATTGTGAATCGCCATACGCCGAATCAAGAGCTGTGGATTGCCGCACGCTCGGGCGGGTATCACTATCGCTGGCAGGATGGGCAGTGGCGCAATACCCGTGGCGAGGGCGAGTTTTTCGCCGATCTGGCTGCCGCCATCAGTACCCATGCTGGCGCAGCCTTTGCATTTGCTTAAGCTGGTCCGTGCCGCATGTTAATGGCCGAATGGGGCTGGCTGGGCGCTTTGGCCTTGTCGGCGTTTACCTCGGCCACCTTGTTGCCGGGTAATTCTGAGCTGGCCTTTGCCGCGGCTTTGCATTATCAGCCGCAGTTATGGGTTTGGGCCTGGCTGGTGGCCGCGGTGGCCAATAGTGCCGGGGGTGCGCTCACCGTCTGGCTGGGGCGCCGTTTGCCGGCGCAGCCCAAGCAACGTTGGCTGCAGCGCAGTCTGGCCTTGGCTCAGCGTTTCGGACCCGCCAGCCTGTTGCTATCGTGGGTGCCGCTTTTGGGTGATGCGCTGTGCGGGCTAGCTGGCTGGTTGCGTTGGCCATGGGGGCGCGTGTTGTGTTATTTAAGCCTTGGTAAAATTGCCCGCTATGGGGTAATTGTCTACTGGCTAGTTTAAATCTATTGTTGAGCCTCATACCCAGCCTGGGTATTTAGGAGGAGCTGCATGTCCCATCCCAAGCCCACCTGGGCGCGCCGCAGTCTGGCGCTGGTACTGAGTTTGAGTTTGTGCTGGCCCAGCGTCAGCCTGGCCACCAATTTGCCCGATCTGGGCGATGTGTCGCAGCAAGGTTTAAGCCCGCAGCAGGAGCGGGAAATCGGCGAGATGGCCATGCGCGAAATTCGCCGCAGTGGCGTGCTGCTGGATGACCCCGAGGTGGCGGCCTTTCTGAATACCATGGGTTATCGCCTGGTCGAGGCGGCCGAAGTGCGCGATACCCAGTTTACGTTTTTTCCGATTCTGGATTCGTCAGTGAATGCCTTTGCGATTCCGGGTGGTTTTATTGGCGTGCATACCGGTCTGATTATTCAGGCCCAGCATGAATCGGAAGTCGCCAGCGTGTTGGCGCACGAAATTGCCCACGTTTCGCAAAACCATCTGGCGCGGATGATTGAGGGCATGAAGGGCAGTCCCTGGCTGACCTTGGCTGGCATTGCCGCCGCGATTATCGCCGGCAGTATGGGGCGCGGCGATGCGGCGGCGGCGGCGATTGCTGCCACCACAGGCGCCAGCGTGCAGCGGCAGCTGGATTTTACCTATTCGTTTGAGCAGGAAGCCGACCGCCTCGGCATGCAGACACTGCAGCGCTCAGGCTATGATCCGCGCGCAATGGCGGTGTTTTTTGAGCGGCTGCAAAACCATAACCGCATTGTGGAAAGCAATGCGCCTGAATTTCTGCGCACGCACCCGGTTACGATGAAACGGATTTCCGAGGCGCAAAATCGCGTGGGCGAGCTCAAATATCGGCAAGTGCCCGATTCGCCTGAGTTTTTATTTGTGCGCGAAAAAGTGCGCGCCATGCAGCTGGGTGGGCGCGAAGCGATTAGCTATTTCCAGAAAACCATCGCCGAGAAGCGCTACGCCAGCGAAACCGCGCAGCGCTATGGCTTGGCTTATGCCTACTTTCTGGCGCGGCAATACGAGCCCGCATGGGCCGCGCTGCAGCAGGCGCGCGACAGCTTTGCGCCCAAACGAAGTCACCCGATGTTTGAATATCTGGCCGGGCAAATTCGCCTAGCCCAAGGGCAATCGGCCGAGGCGCTGAATGTACTTGGCGCCGCCAGCGCGCGTTATCCCGCCAGCAAGGCGCTGCAATATGCCTTGCTGGATGCCCTGATCGACGCCGGCCAATTCAGCCGCGCCGAGAGCGAGCTGAAAGACCAGCTCAGCATGTATCCCAGCGATGCGCTGTTTTATCAGCGCGGGGCGCGGCTGTATGCCAAGCAAGGCAAGCTGATGCAGCAATATCAGATGCAGGGTGAGTATTACGCCCGGCTGAAGGAATACAACGCCGCGCTTGAGCAATTTAATCTCGCGCTGCGCCAGCCCGAGCAGGATTTTTACCTGCAATCGGGGATTGAGGCACGGGTGCGCGAGCTGGAAAGCTTGCTGCAGAGCGATAGCAAAAAATAAACCGGGAAAAACATGCGCCCCACACTCCAGCACAAAATCCTCGCCGTTTGCGAGCAGAAAATCGCGCAGAAAGGCGAAGGGGTAGGGGTGTCGTTTTACGCATTTTTCGCCAATAAAAACGACGATCCGGAGTTGCTAATGGAAGCGGCGACGTGGTGGATCCAAACGCACAGGCTGGATCATTTTGAGAAAGCGCAGAAAATCCGGCGCATGGTGCTGGCCGAACAAAGCCAAGCTAGCGCCATCTAGATCCGACTAAGCAAAGCCGTGCACATAGACCCAAAGCACCTACAGTCGCAATGGGTATATGTCGGAAGGCTAATTGGGATAAAGCTTGCGGGACAATACCCGCACTTAGCGAACCAGCTTAATCCGCTGACGTAAGCCGTCTAGGTAAATCGCCGGATCGGGCGCGCTTTGATTACGCTGCGCCTGCCAGATCATTTCGCCTAAGCATTCGAGCATATCGTGCAGGGCTTTGTGCGCGTCATTGTGCTGGGCGTGGAGCTGCTGATACAGCGCGCGCACTCCGGCGGGCTGATCGATCGAAAGCTGCTCGGCAATGGCCAGATGCAGCGATAAATGCAGAAAGGGATTGGTGTCGCCATGCTCAGGCGGCCAATCGCGATCGATATAATCTTCACTCAGGTACGCATGGTATTCCGGATGGGCGAGCAGCACATCGACGACCACGGCTTCTAGGTCTTCCAGATGCAGGCCTTGCTGGTGTTTTTGCCAGCTATGGATAAAAAAGCGCCGAGCTTGGTCGCGACTGGGGTTGAACAGCATAGCGTTTAATCAAAGAGAGCCAGAAGAACGCTATTGTCGACGACCCGGTTGAATTTGGCGAGCGGGATAATCTGCCCATTGCCATAAAAACCGGCAAACGGCACCGCCGGCAGTGTGCGTCGCAATGTGTGCCAATCCGGCTCGGTAAGCCCATCGCCCGCCATGGCGCGGCGATGGCTGGAAAATGCCAGCGCCCAGCGCGGCTGGGGGCGGCCAGCGAGTTGGCTGATGATCTGGCTGGCAAAACGCTGGCTGGCGGCGCTGCTATCAAAGTGCCCCCAGCGTAGTTCATCTCCCGCCTGCAGGGGCTGCGCCAGCATCACGCTATCTGTACTCAAATCTCCGCCTAAAACGGGCGCCCAATGGGCCGTTTCGCCCCGTCCGGCCGGGCGAATCGCGGCTTGCAGGCTTTCGAGCGGGTATTGCCCCAGCCAGGGGGCGAGGGTTTGCAATGCGGGTTGGTCGTCGAGCCGCTGTAGTTGCAGGCCGTCGGCCGCGGTGATGGTTTGCCACGGGCCAAGCTCGCTCAACCCATCCGAGACGATGATCGAGCGCGCCTCAAGCGGCAACTGAATAAAGCTAAAGCGCTGTTGGCCCGCTTGCCACAGTGCATATTGTCCTTTGCCAGTGGCATCGCCCGCAATCGCGCCAAACTTGGTGGCGCCATCATTGAGCCAGAATTGGTTCACCGCATTGGGCGCCGCGAGGGCCAGATGCGAATTGCGCTGGTGCAAAGGGTAATCCACCGGCAGCACGAGGGCTGCGGCGGCGGGGGAATCTAGGCTCCAGTCCTGCTCGGTAAAGACCCCGGCCGCACTGGCGCCGGCAATATCAATGCTGCCGCAGACGCTGGCCACCGCGCGCAGGCAAGCATCGATCTGGCCGTGAAAATGAGTGGAGAGAAACAGAAATACTTTTCCCGCCTGCGTCATGCCGCCGCGGGCCATGGCCGCGCTAACGGCAGCGATGGCCACTTGGGTGCTGGCGCGAGGGCCGTGGGCGTAACCGCTGGCAGGGTGGCTTATGGTATGGTGGGCGCTATCGGCAGACAATTTTGAGATTTCTTGCAATGAGTAAAGCAGCAGGGCCGGATTTTCCACTCACGCTCGCGGATGGCCAGCAAGTGCGCTGGTCCGATTATGCGGGTCAGGTGGTGCTGGTGGTGAATGTGGCCAGCCGCTGTGGTTTTACCCCGCAGTATGCCGGATTGCAAAATTTATATCAGCGCTACCGCGCACAAGGCCTGGTAGTGTTGGGTTTTCCGTGCCGGCAATTTGCCCAAGAGCTGGCGGCCGATGCTGCGATTGGTGAGTTTTGCCAGCGCAACTATGGGGTGGAGTTTCCGATTTTTGCCCCGATTAAAGTCAATGGCCCTAACGCGCATCCACTGTATCGCTGGCTGAAGAATCAGCGCCCCGGGGTGCTGGGTACGCGGCTGATCAAGTGGAACTTCACCAAGTTTTTGCTGAACCGGCAGGGGCAGGTGGTGGCGCGGTTTGCGCCCATTACCCCACCCAGCGCCATCGAACAGGCGATAGAAAGATTGCTGTAATGGCGCTAGCGTAGGCTGGCGGATAGGGCGTTAGCGTTGATGAAGAAGGGGTTTTAGGGTAGAATCCGGCTAATTTTGTATGCGTGAAACGGGGTGGGTCTTCCTATCCCGTTTTTCTACGTGTACCCCACGGATTTATGACTTTTTTGGGCGCAACGCCCTGGAGCCGCCACGTGTCTGCACCTGCCCCCACTCCAGTACAGACGCCAGCCTTGCTGGCGCTCGCCGATGGTACTCTGTTTTACGGCGTATCGATTGGCGCCGACGGTGAAACCCTCGGTGAAGTCGTGTTCAACACGTCGCTGACCGGTTATCAGGAAATTCTGACTGACCCTTCGTACACCAAGCAAATCGTTACCCTGACTTACCCGCATATTGGTAACTATGGCGTGAACAGCGAAGACGCTGAAAGCCGTGCTGTGTTTGCCGAAGGCCTGATCATTCGTGATCTGCCTTTGCTGCATTCTAACTTCCGCGCCACCATGAGCCTGGGGGAGTATCTCAAGCAAAACGGCGTGGTTGCTATTGCGGATATCGATACCCGTAAACTCACGCGCATTCTGCGCGAGAAGGGTGCCCAAGCCGGTTGCATCGTGAGCGGCCAGAATATCGATGCCGCGGCTGCGGTTGAGAAAGCCAAATCGTTTGGCTCGATGGCCGGCCAAGATCTGGCCAAAGTGGTGACGTGCGAGAAGCCATTTGAGTGGACGACAGCCGAGTGGAAACTGGGCGTGGGTTATACCGTGCAGAGTAACCCGAAATTCCACGTGGTGGCCTACGACTTCGGCGTGAAACACAATATCTTGCGTATGCTGGCTGAGCGCGGTTGCAAACTGACCGTGGTGCCAGCACAAACGCCTGCTAGCGAAGTCTTGGCACTCAATCCCGATGGCGTATTCCTGTCGAACGGCCCTGGCGATCCTGAGCCATGTGATTACGCGATTAAAGCGATTCAAGAATTGTTGGCCACCAGCCTGCCGATTTTCGGTATCTGTTTGGGTCACCAGTTGCTTGGCTTGGCTGCCGGCGGCAAAACCAGCAAGATGAAGTTTGGTCACCACGGTGCCAATCATCCGGTGCAAGACCTGGATAGCAAACATGTGATGATCACGAGCCAGAACCATGGCTTCCAAGTGGATGAAACCAGCTTGCCTGCCAATGTGCGCGTGACTCACCGCTCGCTCTTTGATGGCACGGTGCAAGGCATCGCGCTGACCGACAAGCCGGCCTTCTCGTTCCAGGGCCACCCAGAGGCGAGCCCAGGCCCGCACGATGTGGCGTACTTGTTTGACAAATTTATCGATGCGATGAGTGCCCGCAAGGCTTAACAGTATGGATGGCCTAGCCCAGCACTTTGGTGCCTTCTTCACCTCGCACCCCGCCGGTTGGCTGGGGGCGCTGGTGCTGATAGTGGGCTACTGGCTGTTCTCTCGCATCCTCAAAATGATTATTTCTTGCGTGTTGCTGATCGCGATTGCGGCTGGCTGGTACTGGTGGACTCACCAGCAACCAACAGGCTCCGCGAATGCCGTGACAACCGTGATCGAAAACAGCGATAAACACTAAGGACGAACAATATGCCCAAGCGCAACGACCTAAAAAGCATTCTGATTATTGGTGCTGGCCCGATCGTGATCGGCCAGGCCTGCGAATTTGATTACTCTGGCGCGCAAGCGTGTAAAGCCCTGCGCGAAGAGGGCTACAAAGTCATTCTGGTGAACAGCAACCCTGCCACCATCATGACCGACCCGAATATGGCCGATGTGACCTACATCGAGCCGATTACCTGGCAAGTGGTTGAAAAAATCATTGCCAAAGAGCGTCCAGATGCCATTCTGCCGACCATGGGCGGCCAAACCGCACTGAACTGCGCGCTGGATCTGTGGCGCAATGGCGTGCTGGATAAATACAGCGTCGAGCTGATCGGCGCAACGCCAGAAGCCATTGATAAAGCCGAAGATCGGCAAAAATTCAAAGTGGCGATGGATAAAATCGGTCTGGGTTCGGCCCGTTCCGGTATCGCCCATACGCTGGAAGAAGCACTGGCCGTACAGGCGCAGGTGGGC
The DNA here is from genome assembly GCF_000799095.1 of Chitinibacter sp. ZOR0017. Taxonomy (NCBI): domain Bacteria; kingdom Pseudomonadati; phylum Pseudomonadota; class Betaproteobacteria; order Neisseriales; family Chitinibacteraceae; genus Chitinibacter; species Chitinibacter sp. ZOR0017. Next base: position 80,545 of record NZ_JTLG01000017.1, read on the forward strand.
TTCCCGGCGATTATCCGTCCTTCGTTCACCATGGGTGGCTCAGGCGGTGGTATCGCTTACAACATCCAAGAGTTCATCGAAATCTGTACCCGTGGTCTGGATCTATCGCCGACCAATGAGCTGTTGATTGAAGAGTCGCTGCTGGGCTGGAAAGAGTACGAGATGGAAGTCGTGCGCGATCGCAACGACAACTGCATTATCGTGTGCTCGATCGAAAACTTGGACCCGATGGGCGTACACACTGGTGACTCGATCACCGTAGCTCCAGCGCAAACGCTGACCGACAAGGAATACCAGATCATGCGTAATGCATCGATCGCGGTGTTGCGCGAGATCGGTGTGGATACCGGCGGATCTAACGTGCAATTCTCGGTAAACCCGAAAGACGGCCGTTTGATCGTGATCGAGATGAACCCACGCGTATCGCGTTCATCGGCGCTGGCTTCCAAAGCCACCGGTTTCCCGATTGCGAAAGTCGCGGCCAAACTGGCGGTGGGCTACACACTGGATGAGCTGAAAAACGAAATTACTGGCGGCAAAACCCCAGCTTCGTTCGAGCCATCCATCGATTATGTGGTGACCAAAATCCCACGTTTTGCCTTCGAGAAATTCCCGCAAGCCAACAACCGCCTGACTACCCAAATGAAGTCGGTGGGTGAAGTGATGGCAATGGGCCGCACGCAGCAAGAATCGCTGCAAAAAGCCCTGCGTGGCCTCGAAACCGGCATGTCGGGTTTTGATGAAATCACTACCGATCGCACCCTGATCGAGTCAGAAATCGCGGCGCCTGGCCCTGAGCGCCTGTGGTACGTAGCGGATGCTTTCCGCGTCGGCATGAGCCTGGATGAAATCCACGCGATTTCGAAGATCGATCCATGGTTCCTTGCGCTGATCGAAGACATCCTGAAAGATGAAGCCGCACTGCGTGGTCGCAATGTGGATAGCCTGAGCAAAGAAGAGCTGCGTCGCCTGAAACGTAAAGGTTTCTCTGATCGCCGTCTGGCCACTTTGCTCGGTTGCGATCAGAATGCCGTGCGCAAAGCGCGTCATGCGCTGAATGTACGCCCGGTGTATAAGCGTGTAGACACCTGCGCCGCTGAGTTTGCGAGCAATACCGCCTATATGTATTCAACCTATGAGGAAGAATGCGAGGCGCAGCCAACTGATAAGAAAAAAGTCATGATTCTGGGCGGTGGCCCGAATCGGATTGGCCAAGGTATCGAGTTTGACTACTGCTGCGTGCATGCGGCACTGGCGCTGCGCGAAGATGGTTACGAAACCATCATGGTCAATTGCAACCCAGAAACCGTGTCTACTGATTACGATACTTCCGATCGGCTGTACTTCGAGCCTCTGACGCTGGAAGACGTGCTGGAAATCGTGGCAGTTGAAAAACCATTCGGTGTGATCGTGCAATACGGTGGCCAAACCCCACTGAAATTGGCACGCGCGCTGGAAGCCAATGGTGTGCCTATCGTTGGTACTACCCCAGACATGATCGATGCCGCCGAAGACCGTGAGCGCTTCCAGAAGCTCTTGCATGATCTGGGCCTGCGTCAGCCGCCAAATGCTACAGCACGTACCGAGCCAGATGCGCTGCACTTGGCCCGCGAGCTGGGCTACCCGCTGGTGGTGCGCCCATCGTATGTACTGGGCGGCCGCGCAATGCAGATCGTGCATTCGGAAGATGATCTGGCCCGCTATATGCGCGAAGCGGTGAAAGTATCGAATGACTCACCCGTGTTGCTGGATCGCTTCCTGAACGACGCGATTGAGGTGGATGTGGATGCGCTGTCGGATGGCGAACAAGTCATCATCGGCGGCATTATGGAACACATCGAGCAAGCCGGCGTGCACTCAGGCGATTCAGCCTGCTCGCTGCCACCGTATTCGCTCTCGCAAACGCTGCAAGATGAGCTTCGTCGCCAGACCGTGGCAATGGCCAAGGCGCTGAACGTGGTTGGTCTGATGAATGTGCAGTTTGCGATTCAAGGTAAAGGCGACGATGCCGTGGTGTATGTGCTGGAAGTGAATCCACGTGCTTCACGGACTGTGCCGTATGTATCGAAAGCCACCAGCTTGTCGCTGGCCAAAGTGGCTGCGCGTTGTATGGTGGGCCAGACCTTGGCTGCGCAAGGCGTTACCCGCGAAATCATTCCATCGTACTACTCGGTGAAAGAAGCGGTCTTCCCGTTCAATAAATTCCCTGGCGTGGATACCATCCTCGGCCCAGAGATGAAATCGACCGGTGAAGTCATGGGCGTGGGCACTACCTTTGCCGAAGCCTTTGTGAAATCACAAATGGCCGCGGGCACCGTGTTGCCAAGCTCAGGCAGCGTGTTTATTTCGGTGCGTGAAGGCGATAAAGCGCAAGCCGTTGAGTGCGCTGGCATTCTGGCGAAGCTGGGCTTTAAAGTGCTGGCCACCAAGGGGACTGCCGCCGCGATCGAAGCGGCCGGGGTCGCCGTCACCGCGGTCAACAAAGTGACCGAAGGTCGTCCGCACGTGGTGGATATGATCGTCAACGGTGAAATCGGCATGATCTTCAATACCGTGGATGAGCGTCGCCAAGCGATTCAGGATAGCTACTCGATCCGTCACGAGGCACTGAAAGCCAAGCTGCCAGTGTTTACGACCATCGCAGGTGCTAAAGCGGCGTGTATCGGTTTGCGTGATATGAAAGAACTGAACGTGTATGACGTACAGGGCTTGCATCGCCTGCTGAATAACTGATATTTTTACGCCTGAACACAACCAAGCCGCCATGCTCATTCGAGCTGGCGGCTGTTATTTTTACAACCGGCCGCAGTGGGGCGACCGGGTGGAGAGCAGACATGAATAAAGTGCCATTGACCGTCGTGGGGGCGGAAAAACTGAAGGCAGAACTGGCGCATCTGAAAAGCGTCGAGCGTCCAGCCGTGATTGCGGCGATTGCCGAGGCCCGTAGCCACGGCGATCTGTCGGAAAATGCCGAATACGATGCCGCCAAAGAAAAGCAGGGCTTTGTGGAAGGCCGCATTGCCGAGCTGGAAGGCAAGCTCGCCAACAGCCAGATCATCGATCCAAAGAGCATGGCCGATTCGGCTGAAGGCCGGATTGTGTTTGCGGCCACCGTGGTGCTACAAGATCTGGATAACGAAAGCGAAGTTACCTACCAGATCGTCGGTGATGACGAAGCCGACATCAAAGAAGGCAAAATTTCGGTGTCGAGCCCCATTGCCCGCGCCCTGATCGGCAAATACGAAGGCGATGTGGCCGAGGTACAGGCACCGGGCGGCATTCGCGAATATGAAGTGCTGGCAGTTCAATACATCTAATTATTAAGAGGCTGGGTATAGCCTGCTAAGCCTTATCAAGCATTGGCTGTACGCTGATACATCGTATGGGTAATGGGTTGAAGAACCTGCTGACCACTGTGTGGATTGGCGGCATGTGGATCATCGGCATCGTGGTGGCGCCGGCTTTATTCAGTAGCCTGGATAAAGCTGTAGCTGGCATGGTGGCTGGTAAGCTGTTTCATGCCATCGGCTGGATCGGCATTGTGGCCGGGGTGTTTTTGCTGATCTGGTGGATCTGGATGGACGGCGCCCGGGCCTTTAAAGGGCAAAAGCTCTGGCTGATTATCGGTATGCTGCTGTGTACGCTGATCAATCAGTTTGCGATTTTTCCGCTGATTGCCGAAATCAAACCTGCGGTGAGTAACGCAGCCGAAGGCATGTTTGGCGGCGGCTTGGCCCAATGGCACACGATTTCCAGCCTGATTTATCTGCTGCAAAGCGTGTTGGGCCTGATCTATATCTGGAAAGAATAAAGCGCAAAACAAAAGGGCGCCTTGGGCGCCCTTTTGTTTTTAGCCAAACGCGATTAAGCGGCTTTCTTTCTGGCTTTAGGCAGCAGGATTTTCGGTTTGTCGGTATTGCTTGGGCGGTAGATCAGCAACAGTTTGCCCAGAAGTTGCACTGGTGCCGCGCCCAGATCGGCGCAGATTTGTTCCATATACTGCTTGCGTGCTTCGCGATCGTCGCCCAGTACGCGAACTTTGATCAACTCGTGTGCGTCCAGATTAACGGCTATTTCCCGCATCACCGCATCAGTGAGACCATTGTTCCCAATCATCACCACCGGATTAAGGTGATGCGCCAAGCTGCGCAAATGACGGCATTGATCCGGGGTAAGTTCTAACATATTGATTAAATCCTTGAATTCTTGACTAACAGGACAGTTTAACCGATGGCAGGTATCAATTCCAGTAGTGCTTGGCTGCACGAGCATGTGAACGACCAGTATGTCCAGATGGCAAAAAAAGAAGGCTATCGGGCTCGCGCAGCCTACAAACTGCTGGAAATCGACGAAAAAGACAAACTCCTCAAGCCCGGCTTGTGGGTGGCTGACTTGGGCGCCGCGCCCGGCAGCTGGTGTCAGGTGGCCAAGAAAAAGGTCGGTGGCAATGGCCGGGTTTTTGCCTTGGATATCTTGGAAATGGATCCCATCCGCGATGTGGAGTTTGTACAGGGCGATTTTCGCGAGCAGGAAGTCCTTGATCGTTTTAATGCCTTATTGGATGGTCGACAGGTAGACCTTGTAATCTGCGATATGGCCCCCAATATGAGTGGTAATGCCGTAACCGATCAGGCGCGCAGTATGTATCTGTGCGAGCTGGCCCTCGAATTTGCCCGTGAACAACTTAAACCTGGCGGACATTTTCTGGTCAAAGTCTTCCAGGGCAGTGGTTTTCAAGAATATATGGCGGAAATGCGGGAAACTTTTTCCGCCGTTGTGACACGAAAACCAAAAGCCTCGCGTGATCGTAGCCCCGAAGTCTATCTGCTGGGTAAGCAAAAAAAGGCTTAACGCTGCGGTTGAAGCGAGTAAAATAGTTTTGTCATTCCCAATGTTGGGAAACACAGGAGTAAGGCCGTGAACAATCTCGGCAAGAATGTCGCAATTTGGCTGGTCGTCGGCATCATTTTGATGACGGTGTTCAACCAGTTCTCCAAACATCAAGATACCTCGACCCAGGTGCCGTATTCGCAATTCATGGCGGATGTGGAGCAGGGGCGCATCGCCACGGCTGAGATTGAAGGCAGCCCGCTGCGTGGGCAATGGATTCGCGGGAAGAAAACCGATGGCAGCAATTACGCCACTCTGGCGCCATTCGATTTCCGCATGGTCGATACCCTCATTAAACACAATGTGAAATTCGCGGCTAAGCCAGAAGAAGAGCCAAGCTTGTTGATGAGCATCTTCGTCAACTGGTTCCCGATGCTGTTGCTGATCGGGGTGTGGATTTTCTTCATGCGCCAGATGCAAGGTGGCGGCAAAGGCGGCGCCTTTAGTTTTGGCAAATCCAAAGCCAAGATGCTGGATGAAAGCAATAACGCGGTAACCTTCGCGGATGTTGCTGGTTGCGATGAAGCCAAAGAAGAAGTCGCCGAGATCGTTGACTATCTGCGTGACCCCAGCAAATACCAGAGCCTTGGTGGCCGCATGCCACGCGGTATCCTGATGGTGGGCTCACCCGGTACGGGTAAAACCCTGCTCGCTAAAGCCATTGCTGGTGAAGCGAAAGTGCCATTCTTCTCGATTTCCGGTTCGGACTTCGTCGAGATGTTTGTCGGTGTTGGTGCTGCCCGGGTTCGGGATATGTTCGAAAACGCCAAGAAAAATGCACCGTGCATTATCTTTATCGACGAGATCGATGCCGTGGGCCGCCAGCGTGGTGCCGGCCTTGGCGGTGGTAACGATGAGCGCGAACAAACCTTGAACCAAATGCTGGTCGAGATGGATGGTTTTGAAGGCAATTCCGGCATTATCGTGATTGCGGCCACTAACCGCCCAGATGTACTGGACCCCGCTTTGATGCGTCCGGGCCGTTTCGATCGCCAGGTGGTGGTTTCACTGCCCGATATTCGTGGCCGTGAGCAGATTCTGGGCGTGCACATGCGCAAAGTGCCGATTGCCAATGACGTTGATGCTTCGGTTTTAGCGCGTGGTACGCCGGGTATGTCCGGTGCTGACTTGGCCAATCTGGTAAACGAAGCAGCACTGTTTGCCGCGCGCCGTAACAAGCGCTTGGTGGATATGGCCGACTTTGAGTCCGCCAAAGACAAAATCTACATGGGCCCTGAGCGCCGTAGCATGGTGATGACTGAAGAAGAGCGTCGTGCTACCGCTTACCATGAGTCTGGGCACGCTGTAGTAGCAGAAATGCTGGAAGGCACTGATCCGGTGCACAAAGTTACCATCATGCCGCGTGGTCGTGCATTGGGTTTGACCTGGCAGCTGCCTGAGCGAGACAAATTCTCGATGTACAAAGATCAGATGCTGAATGAGCTTGCCATTCTGTTTGGTGGCCGTGTAGCGGAAGATCTATTCGTACACCGCATCTCGACCGGCGCATCGAATGACTTCGAGCGGGCCACACGCATGGCGCGTGACATGGTGACCCGCTACGGGATGACCGAGAAGCTGGGGCCGATGGTCTACGGCGAGAACGATGGTGAGGTATTCCTTGGTCGTTCTGTCACTACACACAAAAACGTGTCTGAAGCCACCATGCAGCAAGTGGATGCCGAAATTCGCCGCATTATCGATGAGCAGTATGCGCTGGCAGTGAAAATCCTAGATGAGAATCGTGACAAGGTTGAAGCGATGACCACGGCGCTGATGGATTGGGAAACCATTGATCGCGAGCAGATTCTGGATATTATGGCTGGCCGCCCACCGCGCCCACCGAAAGATCTGCCGCCTCCGCGCAAAACGGTGAGTAACGAAGAAACGCCAAGTGGCGGGGCTGAAGTGCCTCACGCACCGGCGGCTGAAGCGTAAGCAATTACACTCAAACATCAAGGCGGCGTTAGCCGCCTTTTTCTTTGGACGATAACAGCATGCAAATTTGGCAGTGCGGCCGGTTTAGCTTGTCGCTTGAGCGCCCCTTGGTCATGGGGATATTGAATGTGACCCCCGATTCATTTTCTGATGGCGGTCGCTATGTGGGCTTGGGTGCGGCCAAAGCGCGCATCGAGACCATGTTAGCTGCAGGAGCCGATATCATCGACATTGGCGGCGAATCCACGCGTCCGGGGGCAACACCTGTTCCCTTGCAGGAGGAACTTGAACGGGTGTTGCCGGTCTTGGCGCTTGCTCAGCAGTATCAGGTGCCCATTTCGATCGACACCTGCAAAACCGAAGTGATGCAAGCCGCCTTGGCCGCTGGCGCCGACATTATTAACGACATTGCGGGGCTTGAAGCGCCCAGCGCCATTGCTGCGTTACAGCGTAGTCAGGCCGGGGTGTGCTTGATGCATAAGCAGGGCCAACCACAAACCATGCAGAGCGAGCCGCACTATCACGATGTCGTCACTGAAGTGGGGGATTATCTATTGGCGCGTGCCGCTGCCGTGGTTCAAAGCGGCGTATCTGCCGCGCGGATTGTGCTCGACCCTGGCTTTGGCTTCGGCAAAACGCTGGCCCACAATCAGGCGCTCTTTCGCGCTATGCACAACTGGCAGCAATGGCCTTACCCGCTGCTAATTGGCGTGTCGCGCAAGAGAATGCTAGGCGAGCTAACTGGGCGAGAGGTTGCCGAGCGCATGGTGCCCAGCGTGGTGGCCGCAGTGCTCGCCGCGCAGCAAGGCGCCAAAATAATTCGTGTTCACGATGTAAGTGAAACAGTGGATGCGTTAAAGATTTGGCAAGGGTTAAAATAAGACCGATTAAAAATTAAATCGCGAAGGATAGAGTAATGGCACGTAAGTATTTTGGTACCGATGGTGTGCGTGGTTTGGTGGGCGAAGCGCCAATCACCCCCGATTTTGCGATGCGTCTGGGTTATGCCGCCGGGCGGGTCTTGGTGGCTGAAAGTACGAAACAGGGGCGCAATGATCACCCTGGCGTGCTGATCGGTAAAGATACCCGCATCTCGGGCTATATGCTGGAAGCAGCACTCCAGGCTGGCTTTAATGCCGCCGGTGTCGATTGCCATCTAACGGGGCCGTTGCCGACCCCGGGTATTGCTTATCTGACCCGCGCTTTGCGGCTGTCGGCCGGAGTGGTGATCTCTGCCTCGCACAATCCCTACCACGATAACGGGATCAAGTTTTTTGGGGCTAGCGGTAAAAAATTGCCCGATGCGGTTGAACTAGCGATTGAGGCGGCTATCGATGAGCCACAGACCTGCGTAGCTTCGAAGCAAATTGGTCGTTCATGGCGAATTAACGACGCGGCTGGCCGCTACATCGAATTTTGTAAATCGACGTTTTCGAATGAACTGGATTTACGTGGCATGAAGCTGGTGGTGGATTGCGCGCACGGTGCCACCTATCACATCGCTCCGCATGTCTTTCACGAGCTGGGCGCAGAAGTCGTGAGCATGGGCGCGCAGCCGAATGGCTTTAACATCAACGAAGAAGTTGGCGCCACGCATCCCGAAGCGCTGCGCCTTAAAGTGCTATCAGAAGGCGCGCACTTTGGTGTGGCCTTGGATGGGGACGGCGACCGCCTGATCATGGTTGATCGCGACGGTACGATTGTGGATGGTGACCAGCTCTTGTATGTGCTGGCCCTGCATCGTCAACAAAAAGGCACACTAGGCAGCGGAGTAGTGGGTACGCTGATGACCAACCTTGGCGTGGAAAATGCCCTGAAACAACGCGGCATTGGTTTTGTGCGCGCCAAAGTAGGTGATCGCTATGTGCTGGAGCAACTGGATGCACAAGGCTGGTTAGTGGGCGGCGAAGGCTCAGGCCACCTCTTGTGCTTGGATAAGCATACTACCGGTGATGGCATCGTATCCGCACTGCAAGTGCTGGAGGCTCTGAAAGAATCTGGCCAAACGCTGGCGGGTTTCTGCAAAGACTTGCGGCTCTCAAAACAAGTGCTCAAAAACGTGCGCATTGCCAAAGGCTTTGATTGCCATGGTTCGGAGGCGATTGCGGCCAAGGTGCAGGAAGCGGAAGCTGCCATGGGCACCGAAGGGCGTGTGCTGTTGCGTCCGTCTGGCACCGAGCCCGTGGTACGGGTGATGGTCGAGCACACCGACGCGGTGCAAGCGCGGGAATGGGCGGATAAGATTGCCGCTGTGGTTACTGCCGAGGCTGAACAATCGGATGCTTGATGGGTATATGGCCGAAGTGATTATTTATTAATTGCTTCGGCGATATACGTGGGGTGAGTATCAATTGGCTTTCGGCTTAAATTGAACTCACAAATAAAAAGGACTGCCGCGGCAGTCCTTTTTGTTGGGGCGTTATCGCCAGTAGCTGCTTAGCCAAATTTACCGGTGATGTAGTCTTCGGTGGCTTTTTTGCTGGGTGCGGTAAAGATGGTATCGGTTGGACCCATTTCAACCATTTCACCCAAATACATATAAGCGGTGTAGTCAGACACGCGAGCCGCCTGTTGCATATTGTGAGTCACGATGGCGATGGTGTAGTCCTTCTTCAGCTCGTGCACCAGCTCTTCCACGCTCGCCGTTGAGATCGGGTCGAGGGCAGAAGTCGGCTCGTCCAGCAGCAATACTTCTGGTTTCACGGCCACGGCGCGGGCGATACACAACCGTTGTTGCTGACCGCCAGACAAACCCAGACCTGATTGTTTAAGTTTGTCTTTAACTTCATTCCACAGTGCCGCTTTCGACAGCGCCCACTCTACACGGTCATCCATTTCGGCTTTTGACAGCGATTCATACAGCTTCACGCCAAAGGCCACGTTGTCATAAATCGACATCGGGAATGGTGTTGGCTTTTGGAATACCATGCCGACTTTGGCGCGCAGCATGTTCAAGTCAATGCCAGAGCGCAGAATATTATCGCCGTTCAGGATGATCTCGCCCTCGGCCCGCAGTTTTGGATAAAGATCGTACATGCGGTTAAAAGTGCGCAGCAGCGTTGATTTACCGCAGCCTGATGGGCCGATGAAGGCGGTGACTTTGCCTTCCAGAATATCGAGGTTGATGTTCTTCAGGGCGTGGAAATTGCCGTAGTAAAAGTTCAGGTTTTTTACGGCGAGTTTTGCGTTATTTGGCTTGCTCATGATTTCAATCCAATCTCAATATTAATGTTGTTTCGGCTCACGCAGCATCACGCGCGCAATCACATTCAGACCCAGTACAAACAAGCCAATCAGCAGCGCACCAGCCCAAGCCAGGGTATGCCAATCTTCATATGGACTCATCGCAAACTGGAAGATCACCACTGGCAAGTTGGCCATCGGCTGATTCATGTTCGAGAAGAACTGGTTATTCAGGGCGGTGAACAACAGTGGGGCCGTTTCACCGAGAATCCGCGCAACCGCCAGCAAGATACCGGTGGCAACACCCGCCTTGGCGGCACGCAAGGTCACAAACAGCACCATTTTCCACTGCGGCGCGCCCAAGGCATAAGCAGCTTCGCGCATGGCTGAAGGCACCAGGCGTAGCATGTTTTCGGTGGTGCGCAATACAACTGGAATTACCAGCAGCGACAAGGCAATACCGCCAGCCCAACCGGAGAAGTGCTCAACTTGTGCCACATAAATCTGGAACACAAACAGACCAATTACGATGGAGGGGGCTGCCAGCAAAATATCGTTAATAAACCGAGTTGCCGGGGCCAGCCAACCACGATCACCGAATTCAGCCAGATAGGTGCCGGCCATGATGCCAATCGGCGTACCGATCAGCACTCCGACCAGTGACATTTGCAAGCTACCCAAAATGGCGTTGGCCAAACCACCGGCGCTACCTGGGGCCGGGGTCGTTTGCGTGAACAGCGCCATATTGATGCCGGGCAAGCCATTACTAAACAGCGTATGCAGAATCCAGAATAGCCAGAACAAGCCAAAGCACATCGCAAACAAGGAAATGCCCAGACTGATGTAATTAATCAAACGACGGCGAGTATATAAATTCATGATGATTCCTTAGGAATGTGCGCCTTCACTACGTTGCAGACGCAGCAGCAGCAATTTCGAGAGCACCAGTACGATGAAGGTGATCACAAACAGCAGCAGACCCAATTCGATCAGTGAGGCGGTGTAGAGCTCACCATGGGCTTCGGTAAATTCATTCGCCAATGTGGCTGAAATGGTGGTGGCCGGGTCAAACAAGGAAGGCATCACTTGCTGCGCGTTACCAATCACGAAAGTCACTGCCATGGTTTCACCCAAGGCGCGGCCTAGGCCCAGCATCACACCACCGACGATCCCGTTTTTGGTGTAGGGCACAACGACATTCCAAACGACTTCCCAAGTGGTAGAGCCCAAACCATAGGCCGACTCTTTTAGCATGGGTGGCACCACCTCAAATACATCGCGCATTACCGATGAAATGAAGGGAATAATCATGATGGCCAGAATCAGTGCGGCGGTAAACATGCCGATACCCATCGGAGGGCCCGCAAACAGCTCACCAATCAGAGGCCAGTTAGCCGTGGTTTCGGTCAGCCAGGGTTGCACGTGGTCGGCAAACAGCGGAGCAAAAATAAACAAACCCCACATCCCGTAAATGATCGATGGCACACCGGCCAGCAATTCGATTGCAATCCCGAGTGGGCGGCGCAGCCACACAGGCGCCAGCTCGGTCAGGAAGAGGGCAATACCAAATGACAGTGGTACGGCGATCAAGAGCGCAATAAACGAAGACAGCAAGGTGCCGCGGATCGAAGGCCAGGCACCGAATTGCTCGGTAACTGGGTTCCATTCGGTCGACGTGATAAAGCTCAGGCCAAAAGCCTTAATGCTGGGCATGGCACCGTAAATCAGCGAAATAATGATGCCGCTGAGGGTGGCCAAAACTAGAAATGCAAAAAAACGGGTGCTGCCAACAAAAAGCGCATCTTGCAGACGCTGCATTTTCATTCGCTTGGCTTGGTCAGACATCAAATTTCTCCACTGCAGACCACAGATAAACACCCAATAGGTGGTGGGCCTATTGGGTGTGTTGGAATTGCGCGATTGTAACGTCTAGATCACGTTTGGCAATCGGCGCAGAGGCTTATTTCCAAACTTTGGCGCCGCCGGCAGAGATTTGTGCGGTCCAGTTGGCTTTGATCATGTTCACAACATTGTCTGGCATTGGGATGTAATCCAGATCCAGTGCGGTTTGGTCGCCGTTAGCGTAAGCCCAGTCAAAGAATTTCAGCACTTCAGCAGCTTGTTTGCCATCAGCCTGATTTTTGTGCATCAGGATGAAGGTCGCGCCAGCGATTGGCCATGAAGTTTTGCCTGGAGCGTTAGTCAGAACCAAGAACATGCCTGGTGCTGCTTTCCAATCTGCGCCAGCTGCGGCTGCTTTGAAGTTGTCTTCAGATGGCTCTACATAGGCGCCAGTGCTGTTTTGCAGTTGGGTGTGAATCAGTTTGTTTTGTTTGGCATAAGCAAACTCAACATAGCCGATTGAGCCTTTGATACGTTGTACGTAGTTGGCAACACCCTCGTTACCTTTGCCGCCCACACCAGTCGCCCACTGAACGGCAGTGTTAGCACCCACTTTTTCTTTCCACTCTGGCGATACTTTGCTCAGGTAGTCGGTGAACAGGAAGGTAGTGCCTGAACCATCAGAACGACGTACAACGGTGATGTTTTGGTCTGGCAGCGCCACGCCAGGATTCAGCGCAGTTAGAGCAGGGTCATTCCATTTTTTGATTTTGCCCAAGTAGATGTCGGCCAGAACTTGGCTGCTCAGCTTCACTTGGCCTGGTTTGATACCTGGTACGTTGATGACCGGTACAACACCGCCCACCACGGTTGGGAACTGCAGCAGACCGGCTTTTTCCAGTTCTTCTGGTTTCAGTGGCATGTCAGATGCACCGAAATCGACGGTTTTGGCTTGAATCTGTTTGATACCACCGCCAGAACCGATGGATTGGTAGTTCAGGCCAACACCAGTTTTAGCTTTGTATTGCTCAGCCCATTTGGCATACAGCGGATATGGGAAAGTCGCGCCGGCACCGGTGATGTCGCCAGCGATTGCGTGGGTGAACAAACCAGCGAGCAGGCCAGCACTAACGATCAGTTTACGAGCTAAAGTCATGCTAATTAATCTCCAGAGCGGAAAGAGGTATCAGTTGATTCGATGGGTCGCATCTTAGTCGGTCAATGTTTCCAAAATATTACAAATATTTCAGTGGGCGTCGAAGCTAGGGGAATTCTCGGTTTGACGGGGTAGGGGGGGGTTGTTACCATGCCCCATCATCAGGTTTCGGGAGTAAACCATGGCCCAGCAAATGGTCATTGGGAATTGGAAACTGCATGGCAGTATTGGTCAGATCAAGACGGTGCTCGGTGACGTGGCGCAGGCGGGGTTAGGGCCAAATGTTGGGGTGTGTGTGCCTGCCCCTTATATCATGCTGGCCAAGCAGATCTTGCAACATACCCGGGTACAGTGTGGTGCTCAAGACGTTAGCCAGTACCACATAGGGCCATATACCGGTGAGGTGTCGTCTGGCATGTTGGCCGACGTGGGTTGCGAAATGGTGATTGTGGGTCATTCTGAACGCCGCCGCTTGTTTGGCGAAACAACCGAGCAGGCTGGCGTGAAGCTGCGCTCTGCGCTTGATGCAGGTTTGTTCGGTGTGTATTGCGTGGGCGAGTCGGCGGAAGAGCGCCGGCAAGGTATGGCTGAGAAAGTGGTGGCGGCGCAGCTTGAAGTGGTGCGTGGCTTGCCGATTGGCTTGTTTGCGGTGGCGTACGAGCCATCGTGGGCGGTGGGGAGTGGGGTGGTGGCCTCGGGTGAGCAGATCTCACCGATGCACCAGCTGATTAAATCCCAGCTCGATAGCCGAGTGAAGGTCTTGTATGGCGGTAGCGTGAAGTCAAATAATGCTGCTGAAATATTAGGGTTTAACCATGTTGACGGAGTGTTGGTGGGTGGTGCAGCACTTTCGGCGTTTGAGTTCCTGGCAATTTGCCAAGCCGCACGCTGATTGGTACAATTCACGCCGCCAAGGGAATGGAAAAAATGAATTTTATTACGAGTTTGGTTTTGATCGTTAACGTGATTTCAGCGTTGGCGGTAATCGTTTTGGTGCTGTTGCAGCACGGCAAGGGCGCCGATATGGGCGCTGCGTTCGGTTCTGGTTCTGCGGGTAGCGTGTTTGGCGCGGCAGGTTCGGCGAACTTTTTGAGCCGTTCTACTGCGGTGGCCGCCGCATGCTTTTTTGTGACCTGCATGGGTCTGGTGCTGCTGACTGCGCCTAAGTCAGCCAAAAATGATCTGGGCGTAATGTCAGGTGCGGCGCCAGCTGCTGCCGCCTCTGCGCCAGCTTCTGCACCCGCTTCGCAAAAGATTCCTGACTAATCGGTATTGGCCGGTTGGAACGCAGCGCGCTGAAGCTGCGGCAGTGAATATAGCTAAGCCACCGCCAAGGTGGTTTAGTTATTTATAAAAAAAGCAGTATTAATAACTGCTATTCTGTCTTTTTGTATTACTTCTGAACTGGGGATTTTCATGCTGCAAGACTACTTCCCCATCCTGCTGTTCTTGGTAGTCGGTTTGCTGGTCGGGGTTGCCCCGCTGCTGCTGGGTGCTGGGGTCGGTAAGGTCTTGGGAACGGTTCGGCCAGACTCGGCAAAATTATCACCTTACGAATGTGGTTTCGAAGCATTCGAAGATGCGCGTATGCAGTTCGATGTGCGCTACTACTTGGTGGCAATTCTTTTCATTCTGTTCGATTTGGAAGTTGCGTTTTTGGTTCCTTGGGCCGTGGTGCTGAAAGAGCTGGGAATGTTCGGCTTTGTTTCCATGATGATCTTCCTGGCCATTCTGGTGGTCGGCTTCGTCTACGAATGGATGAAGGGTGCGCTGGAGTGGGAGTAAAATAATGGAAGCTCAAAGTCTCGAAAAAGGATTTGTGACGACGACCGTTGATGCTGTCATCAACTGGACGCGCACAGGTTCATTGTGGCCAATGACCTTCGGTCTGGCCTGTTGTGCGGTTGAGATGATGCATGCGGGTGCTGCCCGTTATGATCTGGACCGCTTTGGGATGGTGTTTCGTCCCTCTCCGCGTCAATCAGATTTGATGATTGTGGCGGGAACCCTCTGTAACAAGATGGCGCCTGCACTTCGCAAAGTTTACGATCAGATGCCTGAGCCGCGCTGGGCGATCTCGATGGGCTCCTGTGCGAATGGTGGTGGTTACTACCATTATTCCTATTCGGTGGTGCGCGGCTGTGACCGCATTGTACCGATCGATATCTATGTGCCGGGCTGTCCTCCGACGGCTGAAGCGCTGTTGTACGGTTTGATCCAGTTGCAAAACAAGATCAAGCGTACCAACTCCATTGCGCGTTCGTGAGGTGGTCATGGCCAATAAACTTGAAGTTTTACAAACCGCACTGACGACCATTCTGGGTGAAGACAAAATTCAAAGCCTCAAGCAGGCTTTGAACGAAGTTACTCTCGAAGTCCCTGCTGCGCATTGGGCGGAAGTTGCGCTCACTTTACGTGATCATCCTGAGCTGCGCTTTGAGCAGTTGGTAGATGCCTGTGGCATGGATTACAGCGATTACCAAGAGGGTGCCTGGACAGGCTTGCGCTTCGCCGTGGTCTATCATCTGCTGTCTTTCACGCACAATGTGCGTCTGCGCGTGCGCGTATTCTGTGCGGATGATTCATTCCCGCTGATTAACTCGGTGGTTGATGTTTGGCCAGCAATCAACTGGTTTGAGCGTGAAGCTTTTGACCTGTTTGGTATTGTCTTCCAAGGGCATCCAGATCTGCGCCGTATCCTGACCGACTATGGCTTTGTGGGTCATCCATTCCGTAAAGATTTCCCGGTGTCTGGTTATGTAGAAATGCGTTATGACCCTGAGCAGGCGCGTGTTGTTTATCAGCCAGTAACGATTGAGCCGCGCGAGATTACTCCGCGTATTATCCGTGAGGAGAACTACGGTGGCTGCTGAAATCCGTAATTACACGCTGAACTTTGGTCCTCAGCACCCGGCGGCACACGGCGTATTGCGCCTGGTGTTAGAGCTGGATGGTGAGGTCGTTGAGCGTGCTGACCCGCATATTGGCCTGTTGCATCGTGCAACTGAAAAACTGGCCGAAAGCAAAACCTTCATCCAGTCACTGCCTTATATGGATCGTCTCGACTATGTGTCGATGATGTCCAATGAGCATGCTTACTGCATGGCCATTGAAAAGCTGCTGGGTCTTGAAGTTCCGCTGCGTGCACAGTATATCCGCGTGATGTTCGATGAAATTACCCGGATTTTGAATCACCTGATGTGGGTGGGCGCGCACGGTCTGGACTGTGGTGCGATGACGATCTTCCTGTACGCTTTCCGTGAGCGCGAAGATCTGATGGACTGCTATGAAGCAGTTTCTGGTGCCCGAATGCACGCGGCCTATTATCGTCCTGGTGGCGTTTACCGCGATCTACCAGATGAAATGCCGCAATACCAGGCATCGAAAGTTCGCAACGCCAAAGCGATTGAAGAGCTGAACAAGAACCGTCAGGGCAGCATGCTCGACTTCTTGGAAGACTTCACTAATCGTTTCCCGACTTATGTTGATGAATACGAAACCCTGCTAACCGATAACCGGATCTGGAAACAGCGTACCGTAGGCATCGGCGTGGTTGATGCCGATCGTGCGAAAGCTCTGGGCTTTAGTGGCGCGATGTTGCGTGGCTCCGGTGTCGAGTGGGATCTGCGTAAAACCCAGCCGTATGAAGTATACGATCAGCTGGATTTTGATATCCCTGTGGGTAAAACCGGTGACTGTTATGACCGGTATCTGGTGCGTATTGAAGAAATGCGCCAATCAAACCGGATTATCAAGCAGTGTATCGCATGGCTGCGTGCCAACCCAGGCCCAGTCATTACCGATAACCATAAAGTAGCGCCACCATCGCGTGAAGCGATGAAAGCCAATATGGAAGAGCTGATTCACCACTTTAAGCTGTTTACCGAAGGGATGCATGTTCCAGAAGGTGAGGCCTATGCCGCAGTAGAGCATCCTAAGGGTGAATTTGGTATTTATCTGGTGTCGGATGGTGCCAATAAGCCATATCGCCTGAAAATTCGTGCTCCCGGCTATGTGCACTTGTCTGCGCTGGATGAAATGGCTCGTGGTCATATGATTTCCGATGTGGTGGCTATTATCGGTACACAAGATATCGTATTTGGGGAGATTGACCGCTAATGTCACTAACCAATCTTCTGTCTGCTGAGTCGATTCAGCAAATTGATCGTGAAGTGGCCAAATATCCGGCCGAACAATCTCGTTCGGCAGTGATGGGGGCTTTACGTATCGCGCAAACAGAAAAACGCTTTCTGACCAACGAGTTGATTGAAGCGGTTGCACTGTATTTGAATATCGCGCCGATGGCAGCGTATGAAGTAGCAACCTTCTACAACATGTATGACATGAAACCAGTTGGTAAATACAAACTGACCGTTTGTACCAATTTGCCCTGTGCTCTGTCGGGCGGTTACACCACTGCCGACTATCTGAAGCAGAAACTGGGTATCGGTTTCAATGAAACAACTGCAGATGGCAAATTCACGCTGAAAGAAGGCGAATGCATGGGCGCCTGTGGTTATGCACCAGTAATGCTGGTGAACAATCACAGCATGTGTAACCACATGACGCCAGAAGCAATTGATAAAAAACTGGCGGAGCTTGAATAATGACCGTCTATGTAAAAGGTGTCGTATTCGGCGATGTGGATTTTGATAATCCCGATTGCTGGCGACTCGAAGAGTATGTAAAACGCGGCGGTTATGCGGCGCTGAAAAAAATCATCAACGAGAAAATCTCGCAAGATGACATCATTGCCGAAATGAAGACCTCAAGCTTGCGTGGCCGTGGCGGTGCAGGTTTCCCGACGGGCCTGAAATGGTCTTTCATGCCGCGTAGTTTTCCAGGTCAGAAATATCTGGTCTGTAATACCGACGAAGGCGAACCAGGTACTTTTAAAGACCTTGATATCATCGTGTACAACCCGCATGCCTTGATCGAAGGCATGATCATCGGCGGTTATGCGATGGGTATTACCGTAGGATATAACTACATCCACGGTGAAGTCTTTGAGGCTTATCAACGATTCGAAGAAGCGCTTGAAGAAGCCCGTGCTGCCGGCTTCTTGGGTGACAATATCCTCGGTTCGGATTTTAGCTTCCAACTGCATGCCCACCATGGCTATGGCGCCTACATCTGCGGCGAAGAAACTGCGCTGTTGGAATCGCTGGAAGGCAAAAAAGGCCAGCCACGCTTCAAGCCACCATTCCCAGCATCATTTGGTTTGTATGGCAAACCTACCACGATTAATAACACCGAGACCTTTGCTTCGGTGCCATACATCGTGCGTGAAGGTGGTCAGAAATTCCTAGAGTTGGGCAAGCCAAATAATGGCGGGACCAAGCTATTTTCTGTTTCAGGCCATGTAAACCGCCCTGGCAACTATGAAATTCCGCTGGGTACAC
This sequence comes from Chitinibacter sp. ZOR0017, assembly GCF_000799095.1. NCBI lineage: Bacteria > Pseudomonadati > Pseudomonadota > Betaproteobacteria > Neisseriales > Chitinibacteraceae > Chitinibacter > Chitinibacter sp. ZOR0017. Next base: position 98,956 of record NZ_JTLG01000017.1, read on the forward strand.
CATTTGCCGATTTGTTGGAAATGTGTGGTGGTATGCGTGATGGCAAAAAACTGAAAGCGGTGATCCCCGGTGGTTCGTCTGCGCCAGTATTGCCTGCCGATATCATGATGCAATGTACGATGGATTACGATTCGATCGCCAAAGCCGGCTCAATGCTCGGTTCAGGTGCCGTGATCGTGATGGATGAAACCGTGAGCATGGTGAGTGCGCTGGAGCGTCTGTCGTACTTCTATCACGAAGAGTCATGCGGCCAATGTACGCCATGCCGTGAAGGTACTGGTTGGCTGTATCGCGTTGTGCACCGGATTGCGAAGGGTGAAGGTCGCCCTGAAGATCTGGATTTGCTGTCACGCGTAGGGGACAACATCGCCGGCCGCACCATTTGTGCGCTGGGTGATGCTGCGGTATTCCCTGTCCGTGGCATGTTGAAGCACTTCCGCCATGAATTCGAAGATCTGATCAAAGATGCACAAACAGCTAAGCCGCTGTAAGTGATCAAGATCCGGATTTTCTTTTGAATTATTGCCTTTGAATCGAGTCGAGCATGCTGGAAATCGAAATCGACGGTAAAAAGCTGACAGTCCCTGGTGGAAGCACCGTGATGGACGCTGCCAATTCTATTGGTGTGCATATCCCTCACTTTTGCTATCACAAAAAACTGTCCATTGCCGCAAACTGCCGTATGTGTCTGGTTCAGGTTGAAAAAGCACCTAAGCCACTCCCGGCCTGTGCCACACCTGTTACTGACGGCATGAAAGTCTTTACCCATTCTGATCAGGCGGTTACCGCTCAGAAAGGCGTGATGGAGTTTCTGCTGATCAACCACCCATTGGATTGCCCAATTTGCGACCAAGGTGGTGAGTGCCAATTGCAAGATTTGGCCGTAGGCTATGGCCAATCAAGCTCTGACTACGCAGAAGAAAAACGCGTAGTCGCTAATAAAGATCTGGGCCCGCTGATCTCTACCGACATGACGCGCTGTATTCATTGCAGCCGCTGTGTTCGCTTTACTGAAGAGATTGCTGGCTTCCAAGAGCTGGGCATGGCAAACCGTGGTGAATTTACTGAAGTTATGCCGTTTATTGGCAAAACTGTAAATTCAGAAATCTCGGGTAACGTGATTGATCTGTGTCCGGTTGGTGCTTTGACTAGCAAGCCTTTCCGTTACAGCGCGCGTACGTGGGAACTTTCTCGTCGTAAATCGGTTGGTGCCCACGACGGTCTTGGTTCTAACTTGATCGTTCAAGTGAAAAATCACAAAGTAATGCGCGTGTTGCCGCTGGAAAATGAAGCGATCAACGAGTGCTGGTTGTCTGATCGTGATCGTTTTTCATACGAAGCGCTGAATAGCGCCGAGCGTTTAACTGCGCCAATGCTGAAGCAGGGCGGGGTATGGCAGCAAGCCGATTGGCAAACTGCATTGGAATACGTTGCCAACGGTCTCAAGCAAATCGTTGCTGAACACGGCAAAGACAGCGTTGCAGTAGTTGCTTCACCAAACTCAACGGTTGAAGAATTGTTTGCGCTGCGCAAATTGATGGCCGGTCTGGGTGTAGAGCAAGTGCAAGCATTTGCACGTCAGGCAGACTTTGCGGCTCGTACGCAAGGTGCTAAATGGTTAGGCCAAAGCATTGAAGAGTTGGCTCAGAACGAAGCGATTCTCTTGGTTGGCTCAACACTGCGCAAAGAGCAGCCACTGCTGGCACAGCGCCTGCGTCAAAGCGTGAAAAAAGGACTGCTGCTGTCGGCTGTTAATCCGCATCGCGATGATCTGCTGACAAAAGTGGCTGCGGAGCTGCTAGTTCGTCCAGATCAGCTTGTGGAAGGCCTGCTGCAAGTCGTAAAAGCGGTGGCCGAGCAACAAAATGCTACCGTGCCTGCGCACATTGATCTGAGTGGCGTGGCTGTCTCTGCTGAAGCCGCTGCAATTGCGCAAACGCTGATTGGTAAAACCAAAGCAACTGTGCTGCTGGGTAATCTGGCGCAAAATTCAGCCCGTTTTGCTGAGGTTTATGCTGCTGCCGAAGTTCTGGCGACCCTCACTGGCGCAAAACTGGCTGTGCCAGCAATTGCTGCTAACTCGGTTGGTGCTGAGTTGATTGGCGCTGATGTGGGTGGCAATGTGTTTGCTACGCCGAAAAAAGCCTATGTCTTCCTCGGTGTTGAGCCAGAGTTTGACGCACACAATGGCGCGCAAGCACTGGCTGCCGCTCAACAAGCCGAAATGGTTGTGGTACTGAGTCCATTCCAGAGCTGTGCGCTGGAGTATGCTGATGCCATGCTGCCAGTGTCACCGTTTACTGAGACCTCAGGAACTTTCGTAAACATGGAAGGTAAGGCACAGAGCTTTAATGGCGTAGTTCGCCCGCTGGGCGAAACCCGTCCAGCCTGGAAAGTATTCCGCGTGCTGGGTAATGTGCTGGGCTTTAGTGGCTTTGACTACAACTCATCAGAAGAAATTCGCGATGAAGCGCTGGCCGGTGATATTGCCAGTCGTCTGAGCAATACCCTGATAACCCCAGTGGCGGTCAAAGCACAAGCTGCTACTGGCTTGGTCCGCTTGGGTGAAGTACCGGTATATGGTACCGACAGCATTGTGCGTCGTGCGCCAAGCTTGCAAGCATCTGCGGATGCAAGCCTTGCCCAAACCCTGCGTGTTAATGCCGCTACGGCCAGCAAACTGGGCTTGGTGGCCGGTTATATGGCGAAAGTGAGCCAGTCTGCTGGCGAAGCTGAATTGTCTGTGGCGATCGATGATGGCTTGCTGGATGACGTGGTGCGCGTAGCTGCGGCTACACCGTTGACCCGCAATCTGGGCGATCTGGTTGGCGCGATCAGCGTGGCTAAGGCTTAAGGGAGCGTGATGATGGAATTTCTACAAAACTCGCTTCACCTTGATCCAAACATCGCTTTCCTGATTTGGACGTTACTCAAGATTGTCTTGATTGTGGCGCCAATCATGGGGGCGGTAGCCTACCTGACCTTGGCTGAGCGCAAAGTGATCGGCTACATGCAGATCCGTATCGGCCCGAACCGGGTTGGTCCGTTTGGTTTGCTGCAGCCGATTGCTGACGGCGTGAAGCTGCTGCTGAAAGAGATCATCGCGCCAAGTGCGGCCGATAAGAAACTCTTTTTCATGGCTCCGGTGATGGTATTGATCCCCGCGCTAGCAGCGTGGGCGGTTGTACCCTTTTACCCCGGGTATGTATTGGCTGATGTCAACGTCGGTTTGCTCTACGTAATGGCCATTACCTCGATGGGTGTCTATGGCGTCATCCTCGCTGGTTGGGCTTCAAACTCAAAATATGCCTTCTTGGGGGGGATGCGTGCCGCTGCGCAGGTGATCTCTTATGAGTTGGCTATGGGTTTTGCCTTGGTGGGTGTGATTATGGTTTCGGGCAGTTTGAACCTGACCCAAATCGTAGCCCAGCAGGGGGCCGGTATCGGTGGTGGCTCGATTCTGTCGTGGAATCTGATTCCACTGCTGCCACTCTTTATCGTGTATTTCATCGCAGGTGTAGCTGAAACCAACCGTGCGCCATTTGACGTGACCGAAGGTGAGTCAGAGATCGTCGCCGGTCACATGGTGGAATACTCGGGCATGAGCTTCGCGCTGTTTTTCTTGGCCGAATACGCCAACATGATTCTGATTTCTGCGATGGCATCGATCATGTTCTTGGGTGGTTGGCTGTCACCATTCCCTGCTTCATGGCCAGTGCTGGGTGCAGCGAGCCCGCTGTGGTGGGTGCTGAAGGTTGCTTTCTTGCTGTTCTGTTTCCTGTGGTTCCGGGCTACTTTCCCGCGCTACCGGTATGACCAGTTGATGCGTTTGGGTTGGAAAATTTTCATCCCTGTGACCTTGGTATGGATCATTGTGGTTGCTGCTTGGATGCAGACACCATGGTCGATCTGGTAATCGGAACGCAGAGGACAGAGGATCATGGAGAAAATGACTCATTTCTTTAAAACCTTCCTGCTGGTAGAGCTGGTGAAGGGCCTGATGTTGACGGGCCGTCACTTCTTCCAGCGGAAGATTACCGTCCAGTTCCCGGACGAAAAAACCCCGTACAGCCCACGCTTTCGTGGTTTGCATGCTCAGCGCCGCTACGCCAATGGCGAAGAGCGTTGCATTGCCTGCAAATTGTGTGAAGCGGTATGTCCGGCAATGGCCATCACCATCGAATCTGAAGCGCGCCCAGACGACAAAACCCGTCGTACGACTCGCTACGATATCGATCTGACTAAATGTATCTTCTGCGGTTTCTGTGAAGAAGCCTGTCCGGTTGATGCCATTGTAGAAACTCACATTTACGAGTATCACGGCGAGAAGCGCGGCGATCTCTACTACACCAAGCCGATGTTGTTGGCAGTTGGTGATCGGTATGAGGATGAAATTGCCAAGCGTAAAGCTGCTGATGCGAAGTACCGCTAAGGATTGCGAACCATGGATTTGAGTTTAGCGATTTTCTATGTATTCGCCGTGGTGCTGGTGTTTGCCGCATTCCGTGTGATTACAGCCAAAAACCCGGTGCACGCTGTGCTGTATCTGGTGCTTTCATTCTTTAACAGCGCGGTGCTGTGGATGCTGATGAAGGCTGAGTTCCTTGCTGTGTCGCTCATTGTTATTTATGTCGGCGCGGTGATGGTGTTGTTCCTTTTTGTGGTGATGATGTTGGATATCAACTTCGAGGCGCTGCGTAAGAGTTTCTGGAAATTCTTACCGGTGGCAGGCACCGTGGCTGGGATCATGTTGGTTGAGATGGTGCTGATCCTGACGCACCGTTATGCCAAGATCGATGCAGCTCGGATCGTTGAGCCTTCATTCAACACGGCTTCAGCCGAAGTGCTGGGTAAATTGATTTACACCCAATACTTCCTGCCATTCCAGTTGGCTGCAGTATTGCTGTTGGTAGGTATGGTAGCAGCGATTGCCTTGACGCTGCGTAAGCGCAAAAACACTAAATATCTGAATCCTGGTGATCAGATCAAAGTGAAGCGTGAAGATCGCGTCCGTATTGTCAAAATGCAGTCTGAGCCACGCATCGTTACTGATGATGCGGCAGCTGACGACAAGCCAGCGGCTTAAGGGGACGAGATTATGTTATCGCTAACTCATTTTCTGGTGCTGGGTGCCATCATGTTCGCTGTGAGCGTGTTTGGTATCTTCATGAACCGCAAAAACCTGATTGTATTGTTGATGGCCATCGAATTGATGCTGCTGTCGGTCAATATGAATTTCATCGCGTTCTCGCAGTATTTGGGCGACACCGCGGGTCAGATTTTCGTCTTCTTTATCCTGACGGTGGCGGCTGCCGAATCGGCAATTGGCCTCGCGATCTTGGTTGTTCTGTTCCGTAATCTGCGGTCAATCAACGTTGAAGATCTGGATAGTCTGAAGGGTTAAACCGGACAACATTAATCGGACAATAATACCAATGGACATGAAATCGATTTATCTGCTAATCCCGCTGGCACCGCTGGCTGGTGCGCTGATCTCCGGCCTGTTAGGCTGGGTGATTGGCCGCCGGGCAGCACACTGTGTCACCATCGCGGGCGTTGCAACTGCCTTTGGCCTATCCGCCTACGTGTTGAACTATCTGTTAAATGGCGGTGCGCCATTTAACGGTACGGTTTATACCTGGCTGACCGTAAACGGGGTTGACCTGAATGTAGGTTTCCTCGTTGATAACCTCACTGCCATGATGATGTGCGTGGTGACCTTCGTATCGCTAATGGTCCATATCTATACCATTGGCTATATGCATGAAGATCCCGGGTATCAGCGCTTCTTTAGTTATATTTCGCTGTTTACCTTCTCAATGCTGATGCTGGTCATGAGTAACAACTTTGTGCAGTTGTTCTTTGGCTGGGAAGCAGTGGGGCTGGTGTCTTATCTGCTGATTGGTTTCTGGTTCAAGCGTCCTACGGCGACTTTTGCCAACCTGAAAGCCTTCTTGGTCAATCGGGTGGGTGACTTCGGTTTCCTGTTGGGTATTGGCTTGGTACTGGCGCACTTTGGTACTTTGGATTACGCCGAAGTATTTGCAAAATTGCCAGAGCTGCAAAACGCCACCATCAGCATTATTCCTGGTACTTCATGGTCTTTGATGACTGTGACTTGTATCTTGCTGTTCATCGGTGCCATGGGTAAATCAGCTCAGTTCCCGCTGCATGTATGGCTGCCAGATTCGATGGAAGGCCCAACGCCGATCTCCGCCCTGATCCACGCGGCAACGATGGTAACGGCAGGTATCTTCATGGTATCGCGCATGTCACCAATGTTTGAGCTGTCGGAAACGGCGCTGAACTTCGTCTTGGTGATTGGTGCAATTACTGCACTGTTTATGGGTTTCTTGGGGATTATCCAGAACGACATCAAACGCGTTGTGGCGTACTCAACCCTTTCACAGCTGGGCTACATGACGGTTGCACTGGGTGCCTCGGCTTACTCGGTGGCGGTGTTCCACCTGATGACCCATGCATTCTTTAAAGCTTTGCTGTTCCTTGCGGCGGGCTCGGTCATCATGGGTATGCACCATGATCAGGACATCCGCAACATGGGTGGCTTGCGTAAGTACATGCCAATTACTTGGATTACTTCGCTGATCGGTTCGCTGGCCTTGATCGGTACGCCTTTCCTGTCAGGTTTCTACTCGAAAGACTCGATTATTCTGGCGGTAGAAGCTTCTAAACTGCCAGGCGCTGGTTTTGCGTACTTCGCCGTGATTGCCGGTGTGTTTGTGACTGCATTCTACTCGTTCCGCATGTATTTCTTGGTATTCCACGGCAAAGAGCAGTGGATGCAAAAGAAAGACGACCACCATGCACATGGCCATGATGATCATGACCACCACCACGGGCTGGGTCCGAACGACAAACCGCATGAATCACCATGGGTAGTTACACTGCCACTAGCCTTGCTGGCGATTCCATCGCTGCTGATCGGTGCCTATGCCATCGGCCCGATGCTGGCAGGTGATTTCTTCAAAAATGTGATCTTCATTAATCATGAAGCGCATGGCGCAATGGAAGTGGTTGCTGAACACGCCCATGACTGGGTGCATATGGGTCTGCATTCATTCATGACGCTGCCGTTCTGGTTGGCGCTGGGTGGTGTAGCTGCTGCTTACGTCTTCTACATGGTTAATCCGGCGATTCCTGCAGCATTTGATCGCTTCTTCACTTCAATCGGTATTAAGAAACTGATGGAAGAGAAGTACTACATGGATCACCTGTACATCAACGTCTTTGCGGCGGGTGGCCGTGCGTTGGGTACCTTGTTGTGGAAAGTGGGTGATACCCTGCTGATTGATGGTCTGGTCGTGAATGGTACTGCCAAGTTGGTGGGTCTATTTGCCAGCCTGACACGTCGCCTGCAAAGCGGCTACATCTATCACTACGCATTTGCCATGATTCTCGGCGCCTTGTTGCTGCTGACGATCTGGTTGGGTGGTGTACTGCAAGTGCAGTGATCAGTGGTTCACTGATTGCCGGATTTAATTCATTACAAGTAGGTTAACTATGACGGGTAATCTCCTCAGCCTCGCGATCTGGCTGCCAGTGGTGGCAGGCTTGGTCGTGCTCGCAACGGGTGGCGACAAAAATGCGCCTGTTGCGCGCTGGCTGGCGCTGATCGGCGCTTTGGCCTCTTTCCTTGTGACTATTCCGTTGTACACAGGGTTTGATTCATACCATGGCGGCATGCAGTTCGAAGAACTGAAGCCTTGGATCGAAGCTTTAAACATCAATTACCATCTGGGTGTCGATGGTCTGTCGATGTTCTTTGTCATCCTGAACAGCTTTACCACCCTGATGGTGGTATTGGCTGGCTGGCAAGTCATTGAAAAGCGTGTGGCGCAATACATGGCCGCATTCCTGATTATGTCGGGTCTGATTAACGGTGCGTTTGCTGCGCTGGATGCCATTCTTTTCTACGTTTTCTTCGAGGCGATGCTGATCCCGATGTATCTGATCATCGGTGTTTGGGGTGGTCCACGCCGCGTGTATGCATCGGTGAAGTTTTTCCTGTATACACTGCTCGGTTCGTTGCTGACGCTGGTTGCGTTCATCTATCTGTACTATCAGAGCGGCGGTAGCTTTGATATTGCCAGTTACCACCGTCTGCCACTGACGATGGCGGCCCAAACCTTGTTGCTGGTGGCTTTCTTCTTCGCGTTTGCGGTGAAAGTGCCCATGTGGCCAGTGCATACCTGGTTGCCTGATGCCCACGTTGAAGCACCGACTGGTGGTTCGATGGTGCTGGCGGCAATTACGCTGAAACTGGGCGCCTATGGTTTCCTGCGGTTTGCGTTGCCGATCGCTCCCGATGCTTCGCGTGAATACGCATGGGTGTTTGTCGCGCTGTCGCTCGTGGCTGTGGTGTATATCGGCATGGTGGCCTTGGTGCAAACCGATATGAAAAAGCTCGTGGCTTATTCGTCGATTTCGCATATGGGCTTTGTCACACTGGGCTTCTTTATGTTCGGTGGCGTGGCGGGTAAAGAGCTGAATGCTTGGGCGGTTGAAGGCGCTTTGGTGCAGATGATCTCTCACGGCTTTGTCTCTGCGGCGATGTTCTTCTGTATTGGGGTGATGTACGACCGCGTGCATAGCCGCAAGATCGCCGATTACGGCGGTGTGGCGAACAAAATGCCAATCTTTGCCGCCTTCATGATGTTGTTCGCTATGGCGAACTCAGGTTTGCCAGCCACTTCTGGTTTTGCGGGCGAATTCATGGTGGTGCTGGGCGCAGTTCAGGTTAATTTCTGGTACGCCGTTGCTGCTGCCACTACGCTGATCTTCGGTGCGGCTTACACCTTGTGGATGTACAAGCGCGTGATTTTTGGTGACGTAGCGAATGACAACGTGGCTGAGCTCAAAGATGTGAATGCCCGTGAATTCCTTGTCCTGGCCATTCTGGCGGTTGCGGTGTTGGGGATGGGTCTTTATCCAAAACCATTTACCGATGTGATGCACCAATCAGTGAATGATCTGATTTGGCATGTATCGCAATCGAAATTGCCACAACTTCCATAAATTTGAATACTACAAGTAGGCTAGAACCATGAATTGGACCAGTCTTAATCCTTGGGTGGCCACGCCGGAGATCTTTCTCCTGTGTGCAGTCTGCGCCATCCTCTTACTTGATCTTTTTATTAGTGATGCCAAGCGTGGTGTGACTTATGTGCTCACCTTGCTCACTTTGCTGGTAACCGGCGTACTGGTTGCCTCAGGCGTTTCGGCGCCGGCTGAGTATGGTTATAGCGAAAGCTTCTTGGTGGATCCGCTATCCAGCTATGCCAAGCTGACTATGATTGTGGGCGTGGCGCTGGTATTGGTCTACGGCCGTTCATATGCAAAGGCTCGCGGGCTATACCGGGGGGAGCTATTCACGCTGTCCATGTTCTCCCTGCTCGGGATGATGGTGATGGCCTCCTCAGTGAACTTTCTGACTCTGTATGTCGGTCTGGAACTGATGTCACTGTCGATCTACGCCATGGTGGCGCTAAACCGTGATTCAGTCGCTTCAACTGAAGCGGCGATGAAATACTTCGTGCTAGGTGCACTGGCTTCGGGGATGCTGCTGTATGGCATGTCGATGCTGTATGGTGCGACCGGTTCACTGGACGTATTTAAGGTTGCTGCGGCAATTCAGTCTGGCGCTGCCAATCAACTGCTGGTGGTGTTTGGTCTGGTATTTGTGGTGACCGGTTTGGGCTTTAAGTTTGGTGCGGTGCCATTCCATATGTGGGTGCCTGATGTTTACCAAGGCGCGCCAACCCCAATGACACAGCTCATTTCTACTGCGCCGAAAGTGGCGGTATTGGTGCTGGCACTGCGTGTACTGGCCCAAGGTCTGGAAGGCTTTGCCCCAGATTGGCGCGGTATGTTGATGATTCTGGCGGTACTGTCAATTGCGCTGGGTAACCTGACTGCAATTGCGCAAAGCAATATCAAACGTATGCTGGGTTATTCAACCATTTCGCATATGGGTTTTGTATTGCTGGGTTTGCTGGTCGCGAATGTTAATGGCTATGCAGCTTCATTCTTCTACGTAGTGAGCTACGTGCTGATGGGCGCTGCGGGCTTTGGTATTCTGATGCTGCTATCCCGCGCGGGTTTTGAAGCGGAACAAATCAACGACCTGAAAGGTCTGAACCAACGCAGCCCTTGGTTTGCACTGATGATGTTGTTTGTGATGTTCTCAATGGCAGGTATTCCGGTGTTCCTCGGTTTCTTTGCCAAGCTATCAGTGCTGAAAGAGCTGGTTAATATGCATCTGGTGTGGCTGGCGGTGTTCGCGGTGATCTTCTCGCTGATCGGTGCGTTCTACTACTTGCGGATCGTGAAAGTGATGTACTTTGATGACGCAGAAAGCCATGAGCCTTTGCAGGCTTCACTGGATGCCAAAGTCGTGCTGTCAGTAAATTGCGCACTGTTGCTGGTATTGGGCTTGATGCCAAACCAGTTGATGAGTGTGTTGATTGATGCGGTACAGCGCTCGATTGTGGTAGCAGCTTTCTAACCGGATCAAGATGCAAAATCTGTTGTTGATCGGTACATTGGCGGCTTTGGCCGCCAATTTGCCTTTTCTAAGTGAAAAAATATTCTGGGTGCGTCAGCCGCAAGATGGGCAGAAAGCGTTTGCTTGGTGCCTGCTGGAGATGGCGGTTGGTTTTTTATTAGTAGGGCTGGCGGCTCGGCTCGTTGAGGGGCAGCAGGCCATTGTGCACACACAAAACTGGCAATTCTATGCTGTGGTGCTGGCCCTGTTTGTCGTGCTGGCTTGGCCGGGCTTTGTGTGGCGGTATTTCTGGCGTCGGCCTGGATTGTAAGCTGTCCGACTTGCCAAAAGACTATGCGCCGTTTATGATTGCGCTTCTTTAGGCACGTAGCTCAGCTGGTTAGAGCACCACCTTGACATGGTGGGGGTCGTTGGTTCGAGTCCAATCGTGCCTACCAAAATTTTGAGGACAAGACATGCAACGAACGACAACAACAACCGTTTCTACTCAGAATGGTTAGCCGTTTGCAGTCTTGTTAAATGAAAGTGCGGCTAGTCCGCACTTTTTTTTTGCTTAATTCTGGCCTTTGTGGCCGCTCACCGTGTAAAGGCGGAAATCATGCCCGTAGTGACTCTTCCAGATGGCTCGCAGCGCCAATTTGAATCTGCGGTAACTATTGCTGAAGTGGCGGCCAGTATTGGTGCAGGGCTGGCACGTGCCGCGTTGGCTGGTAAGGTTGATGGTCGCTTGGTGGATACCAGCTATCTGATCGAACAAGATGTACAGCTGGCCATCGTGACGGATAAAGATGCCGACGGCTTGGAAGTGATTCGCCACTCCACGGCCCACTTATTAGCGTATGCGGTGAAACAGCTGTTTCCAACGGCACAAGTTACGATTGGCCCCGTGATCGAGAATGGCTTTTACTACGATTTTTCGTATGAGCGCCCATTTACACCAGAAGACCTGCAAGCCATTGAAAAGAAAATGCAGGAGCTGGCCAAGAAAGACATCCCCGTTGAGCGCTATGAGTTATCGCGCGATGAGGCAGTGGCTTATTTCAAAGGCATTGGTGAGCATTACAAGGCTGAGATTATTGAATCAATTCCGGCGGATCAGGTGCTGAGCTTGTACCGCGAGGGTGAATTTACTGATCTGTGTCGCGGTCCGCACGTGCCTTCGACAGGCAAGTTGAAAGTCTTCAAACTGATGAAGGTGGCAGGTGCATACTGGCGCGGGGATAGCAAGAATGAAATGCTGACCCGCGTGTACGGCACTGCTTGGGCAAAAAAAGAAGATATGGAGCAATACCTCCATATGCTGGAAGAAGCCGAAAAACGCGATCACCGTAAAATCGGCAAACAGCTAGATTTGTTTCATATGCAAGACGAAGCCCCCGGGATGGTGTTCTGGCACCCGAAAGGCTGGACTTTGTGGCAAACCATTGAGCAATACATGCGCCGCAAGCTGGGGCAGCATGGCTATGAAGAAATCCGCACCCCCATGGTGATGGATCGTACTTTGTGGGAAAAATCTGGCCACTGGGAAAACTACCGCGAAGGCATGTTTACCACCGAGTCGGAAAAACGCGACTATGCCGTGAAACCGATGAATTGCCCGGGCCATATTCAAGTGTTTAACCAAGGCTTGCGCTCGTATCGCGATTTGCCGTTGCGTTACGCCGAGTTTGGCTCTTGCCACCGTAATGAGCCATCGGGCTCACTGCATGGCATTATGCGGGTGCGTGGTTTTGTGCAAGATGATGCGCATATCTTCTGTACCGAAGAGCAGGTGCAGGCTGAGGCGGCCAAATTCATCGACCTCTTGAAAGAAGTTTATGCTGACTTTGGTTTTGATGAGATCCTGGTCAAGCTGTCGACTCGCCCAGAAAAACGAGTAGGTACCGAAGAAGCTTGGGATAAAGCTGAGGCAGCACTTGCAGCCGCGTTGCAATCCAAAGGTTTAGAGTTCGACTATCTGCCGGGGGAGGGGGCTTTCTATGGCCCGAAAATTGAGTTCACCCTTAAAGATTGTCTGGGCCGCTTGTGGCAGTGCGGCACCTTGCAGATCGATCCGAACTTGCCAGAGCGCTTGGGTGCGGAATACGTCGGTGAAGATAATGCCAAACATCGGCCAATTATGCTGCATCGCGCGGTACTGGGCTCGCTAGAGCGTTTTATTGGTATTTTGATTGAAAATCATGCTGGTGCATTCCCAACTTGGTTGGCGCCTGTGCAACTGGTGGTGATGAATATCTCTGAATCTCAGCGTGAATATGCCCAACAAGTGACCGCCCGTCTTACACAAAGCGGCGTGCGGGCAATTGCTGACTTGAGAAATGAGAAAATAACCTATAAAATTCGCGAACATAGCTTGCAACGCCTTCCTTACCAACTAATCATTGGTGACAAAGAGCGCGATGCAGGGTTGGTGGCCGTGCGTAAACGCAATGGCGAAGACTTAGGGCAAATGACCGTGGAAGCGTTAATCGCGCTGATTCAGGCCGAGTTGCCACAAGCCTAAGCCATGCCGAGGCACGGTTTTGTTTTTGAATGACTTGGAGTAAAGACAATAGCTGCTCAGGACAAAGGCCCGCGGATCAATGGTGAGATCACCGCGCGCGAAATTCGTTTACAAGGTGTGGATGGCGAACAACTCGGTATTGTTACGCTGAATCAAGCGCTTCAAATGGCTGAAGAAGCGGACGTAGATCTGGTTGAGATCGCGCCAACTGCGCAGCCACCGGTGTGCCGACTGATGGATTACGGCAAATACCGTTACGAAGAGGCCAAGAAGAAGCACGCTGCCAAGCTCAAGCAAAAACAGGTTCAGGTCAAAGAGATCAAACTGCGTCCAGGTACTGACGAAAACGACTACCAAGTTAAATTGCGTAGTGCGATTCGTTTCCTGAACGATGGTGATAAGTGCAAATTCACGCTGCGTTTCCGCGGCCGTGAAATGGCTCACCAAGAACTCGGTATGGCCCAGCTGAAACGTGTTGAAGCCGACTTGCTGGAACTGGCGACCGTTGAGCAACATCCCAAGCTGGAAGGCCGGCAAATGGTGATGATGCTGGCACCGAAGAAAAAATAACGGACTGACGACTGTGTCTGTTAAGGAAAGGGCGTAAGCCCCGACCAACAGTCGTAACATAAGCGTGGTGGCAGGTATTAAGCACTGGGTAACCAGACGCCTGTCGCCTGATCTAACAGCTCATCGGAGCAATGCAATGCCTAAGATGAAAACCAAGAGCAGCGCAAAAAAGCGCTTCAAAGTGCTTGGCAGCGGTGGTGTTAAGCGCGGTCACGCGTTCAAACGCCACATCTTGACCAAGAAAACCACTAAAACCAAGCGTCAATTGCGCGGTACCTCTATGGTCGACGCGACCAATATGGGTCACGTTCGTGCAATGTTGCCTTACGCTTAACCAAGGAGAAGAACCATGCCTCGCGTTAAACGTGGTGTAACCGCACGTGCTCGTCACAAAAAAGTATTTGCCCTCGCTAAGGGTTTCCGTGGTCGTCGTAAGAACGTCTATCGCGTCGCCAAACAGGCGGTGATGAAAGCCGGTCAATACGCATACCGTGACCGTCGTCAGAAAAAACGTCAATTCCGTCAATTGTGGATCGCGCGTATCAACGCCGCTTCACGTGAGTGCGGTCTGGCGTACAGCCGCTTCATGAACGGCCTGAAAAAGGCTGGCATCGTGGTTGACCGTAAAGTGTTGGCTGACTTGGCTGTATTCGACAAACCAGCTTTTGCTGCTTTTGTTGAAAAAGCTAAAGCTAGTCTCGCTGCCTAATCGGTTCTGCTGATGAGAAGGGAGGCTTAGCCTCCCTTTTTTAATTCCCAGCAATTCCCAGTGCCAGAGCCTGCGCTTACAATAGCGCTTTTCCTGCAGATTGCTGTGGCAACGCGGCTGCCTTTGTAGCCGTATTGCTTCAACAATTTCCATTCACCATCAAGATCGGGCGCAAAACCATGGTTGCGAACGTGCAAACGTTACTCGATGCCGGTCTGGCCGCTCTCGCAGCGACCAATGACCCGGTAGAGCTAGAAAATGTCAAAGCCCAATACATCGGTAAACAGGGCGAAATTTCCCAATTAATGAAGCAGCTGGCGAGCTTGTCTCCCGAAGAGAAGAAAACCTTCGGTGCGACAGTGAACCAGGCCAAGCAAGCCTTTGAGGCCGCTTTAACGGCCAAGCGTGATGCCATTGCTGCACAAAAGCTGGCAGCCCAGCTCGCTGCCGAGGCGCTGGATATCACTCAACCCGGGCGTGGTCACGCCACAGGTGGCCTGCATCCGGTGACGCTGGTGCAGCAGCGGATTGAAACGCTGTTTGCCAGTATGGGCTTTGCGGTAGCCGATGGCCCGGAAATCGAAAACGATTTTCATAATTTTGAAGCGCTGAATATCCCGAAAAATCACCCTGCGCGGGCGATGCAGGATACGTTCTACGTCGAAAACGCTGACGAGCCGCTCGTGCTGCGCACCCATACTTCGCCGATCCAGGTGCGCTACATGCTGGATAACCAGCCACCGATCAAAATCGTGGCGCCAGGTCGTGTATTCCGCGTTGATTCAGATGCCACTCACTCGCCGATGTTCCACCAGATGGAAGGTCTGTGGGTTGATGAAAATGTGTCGTTTGCAGATCTGAAATCGGTGATTGTCGATTTCCTGCGCCGCTTCTTTGAACGTGATGATCTGGAAGTGCGTTTCCGTCCGTCTTTCTTCCCGTTTACTGAGCCATCGGCCGAAATCGATGTGAAATGGTCGAAAGGCTGGATGGAAGTGGGCGGCTGCGGCATGGTGCACCCCAACGTGCTGAAAAACGTGAATATCGATCCGGAAAAATACACCGGTTTCGCGTTTGGGATTGGCCTGGACCGCTTTGCGATGCTGTATTACGGCGTGAATGATCTGCGCTTGTTCTTCGAGAACGACCTGTCATTCCTGTCCCAATTCAAATGAGCCGTGCAAAATGAAATTCTCTGAACTGTGGTTACGCAGCTGGGTGAACCCCGCAATCAACTCGGATGAATTGTCGCACTTGCTGACAATGGCCGGGCTGGAAGTAGAAGAAAACGAGCCTGCCGCACCGGAATTTACCTCGGTGGTCATCGCCGAAGTGCTGTCGGTGACTAAGCACCCTGATGCCGATCGACTGAATGTGTGTTCGGTTAATGTCGGCGAAGCCGAGCCGTTGCAGATCGTCTGCGGTGCGCCTAATGTGGCCGCCGGCCTGAAAGTGCCGTGTGCCCGGGTGGGGGCGGTGCTGCCAGGCGACTTTAAAATCAAGCAAGCCAAAGTCCGTGGCATCGAATCATCGGGCATGTTGTGCTCAGGTGACGAGCTGGGTATGCCATCCGATGTCGATGGCCTGCTGATTTTGCCGGCCGATGCGCCAGTGGGTACTCCTTTGCGCGATTATATGACGCTGGATGATCGCCTGATGACCCTCAAGCTCACGCCTAATCGTTGCGACTGTTTGTCAATCCGCGGTCTGGCCCGCGAAGTGGCTGCGCTAACCAAAGCGCCTCTGCACGCCGTCGATACGCCGGCGGTGGCGGTAACGAGCACGCTACAGCGCCAAGTGAAACTTGATGCGGGTGATGCCTGCCCCCGGTATGCTGGCCGAGTCATTGCTGGCGTTAATCAAGCGGCGCATACCCCTGATTGGATGAAGCAGCGCCTCGAGCGTTGTGGCGTGCGTCCGATTTCTGCGATTGTCGACGTGACCAACTATGTGCTGCTCGAGCTTGGGCAGCCGATGCATGCTTTTGATCTGACTAAGCTGGAAGGCGACATTCAGGTGCGCTTTGCCAAAGCGGGCGAGCAGATCAAGCTGCTGAACGACAAAGAACTGGCCCTCACCGATGATCTGTTGGTGATCGCAGATGAGGTAAAACCGGTGGCCTTGGCCGGGATTATGGGCGGTGCGGACTCGAGCGTCGAAGCCGGTTGTACCGATATCTTCCTTGAGTCGGCCTTCTTTGCGCCCAATGTGATCGCCGGTAAAGGCCGTCGCTTTGGTTTCTCGTCGGATTCGAGCCATCGCTTTGAGCGTGGTGTGGATTTTGGCTATGTGCGTGAAGCGCTGGAGCGCGCCACGGCCTTGATTATTGATATTTGCGGTGGCGCTGCCGGCCCGATTACCGAGGCCTTGGCAGAATTGCCAGCGCGCCCAGCTGTGGCCTTGCGCGTATCCCGCGTGGCCAAAGTTCTGGGCGTCCAGCTACCAGCGGCGGAAATCTTAGATTTGTTGCTTGGGCTGGGCCTGCGTAGCAGCTTGGCGGGCGATGTGATTACCGTGACGCCACCATCGTATCGCTTTGATATCGAAATCGAAGAAGACCTGATCGAAGAAGTGGCGCGGGTTTACGGTTACGATCGGATTCCGGTGGCGGCATCTAACGCCAAAATGGCGATGTTGCCGCAAGCAGGGCATCTGCGTAGCAAACACAGCCTGAAGCAAATTCTGGCGGGTCGTGGCTACCAAGAAGCGATCAATTACGCCTTTGTGGAAGCGCAGTGGGAAGCCGATTTTGCCGCCAATGCCGCACCAATCAAACTGATTAACCCCATCGCCAGCCAGATGAGCGTGATGCGCTCAACGCTGCTGGGGGGGCTGATTGCCGGCCTGCAACACAATATCAATCGCAAGCAAGACCGCGTGCGCCTGTTTGAGCTGGCCCGCGTGTTTAATGGCCTGACCGCCGACACTCAGCCGGAAAAAATCGCCGCCCTGGCATGGGGTGGGCGTTTTGCCGAGCAGTGGGGCGCGGGTAAAGAGCGAGTCGATTTCTTTGACGTAAAAGCCGACGTGGAAGCGCTGCTGGCGCCGCGTGTGGCCGAATTCCGCCGCGCCAATCATCCGGCCCTGCACCCGGGCCGCTGTGCCGAGGTGGTGCTGAACGGGCAGGTGATCGGCGTGCTGGGCGAATTGCATCCACAGTGGGTGCAGCAATATAGCCTGGTGCATGCGCCGGTGGTGTTTGAGCTGGATGTGGCCGCGCTCACACAAGTCGATAAATTGAAAGCCAGCGCAGTGTCAAAATTTCAGCCAGTGCGCCGTGATTTGGCCCTGCTGATGGATGAAGCCGTAACGGTGGCGGAGCTGAAAGCGGCTTTTGCCAGCGCCAAGCAAGCCATCGTGGCCGAAGTGGAAGTCTTTGACGTCTATCGCGGCAAAGGCTTGCCAGAAGGGAAAAAGAGCCTTGCATTCAAAGTGTTATTGCAAGATACTCACAAAACTTTAACTGATGAAGAAGTCGATGCTGCCATGACAGCATTGCTGAAGAAGGCAGAGAAATGCGGCGCGATCTTGAGAACATAATGCAATACGAAGCCCCTACCCTCACGCTGACCAAGGCCGATCTGGCCGATATGCTGTTTGACAAAGTAGGTTTGAACAAACGGGAAGCCAAAGACATGGTCGAGGCTTTTTTCGATGAAATCCGCAATGCCCTCGCGGAAGGTGATTCGGTGAAATTGTCGGGTTTCGGCAATTTCCAGCTGCGTGAAAAACCGCAGCGCCCGGGCCGCAATCCAAAAACCGGGGAAGAGATTCCGATTTCAGCCCGTCGCGTGGTGACCTTCCACGCCAGCCAGAAACTCAAAGGAATGGTTGAAGTTCACTATGCAAAACTCCAGCAGCGTTATTCCAACCAGTGATTTGCCGCCGATTCCTGCCAAACGCTACTTCACCATCGGTGAAGTCAGCGATTTGTGCGGGGTGAAGCCGCATGTACTGCGCTACTGGGAGCAGGAGTTTACCCAGCTTAAGCCGGTGAAACGGCGCGGCAACCGCCGCTACTACCAGCATCATGAAGTTTTGCTGGTGCGGCGGATTCGTTCGCTGCTGTATGAGCAGGGCTTTACCATCAGCGGGGCACGGAATCAGCTGGGCACTTTACTCAGCGAGGCCGACCACGCGGGTAATGGCGAAATTTCTCTCACCGAAATCCGCCACGAAATCGAAGACCTGCTGGCCTGGCTGGAAGATTAAACGGCCAGCTTAGCTCAGAGGCCAATGCCGCGGCATTGGCCTTTTTCTTGGCCGAACCACCCGCGCAAGCAGGTAAAATAACGGCAACCTATACGCAGAGAACAGCATGCGGCAGATTTTTCTCGATACTGAAACCACTGGTTTGCGGGTGGAAGATGGCAACCGGATTCTAGAAATCGCAGCGGTTGAAATGATCGATCGCAAGCTCTCGCCCGCCGAGCGGCATTTGCATCGCTATATCAACCCGGAACGCGATTCGGAAGAGGGCGCGCTGAATGTCCACGGCTTAAGCACCGAATTTTTGCGCGATAAGCCCAAATTCGAGCAGATCGTCGATGAATTTCTGGCGTTTGTCACCGATGCCGAGCTGATTATTCATAACGCCCCGTTTGACGTGGGCTACCTGAATATGGAGCTGGGCCGCTTGGGTCGCGGCAAGATTCAAGATTACGTCGCCAAGATTACTGACACACTAGCCATGGCCAAAGACCTGTGGCCGGGCAAGCGCAATAGCCTTGATGCCCTCTGCGATCGCTACGAAGTCGATCGCTCGGGGCGGACTTTGCACGGCGCGCTGATCGACTGCGAGCTCTTGGCCGAAGTGTATATGGCGATGACCCGCGGGCAAGATAGCCTGCTGATCGACTTTGCCCCCAGTGTGGAAGAAGCCGCCAGCAACGCCGCCCGCCGTAGCGCCCGCGCGCCGCTCAAATTAGCCAGCATCAATGCCGAAGATCTGGCCGCCCATCAGGCCTATTTGGCTGAACTTGATAAAATCGTCAAAGGTGATTGCCTGTGGCGTACCTATGATCCGCTGCCGCCTGCGAGCGATGCAGGTGAGGCGGCCTAAATGAGCGTTTGCATGAATAGCACCGAACTCAAAGCCGCCGCGCAGCAAGCGTGGGAAGACGATGATCTGGCCCAAGCCGAACAGCATTTTCTGGCGGCGCTGGCCATCGACGAGCAGGACGCTGGCGCGCATTATGAGCTGGCCCTGCTGTATAAAAACATGGAGCCCAGTAATTGGGCCAAAGCCCAACAGCACAATGCCCGTGCGCTGGCGCTGAACCCCGGCGACGAAGCCGCTGCTTGGAATCTCGGCCTCGCCGCCACCGCCAACCGCGATTGGGCCACGGCCGCTGCCGCCTGGACCGCCTTTGGCGAGCCCGCCACGGCCGCGCAACTGGCGCAAGCGCAGCCCGGCGCCGAAATCGCCATTCGCATCCGGCTAGATAAACAGCAAGAAGTTATCTTCGCCCATCGCCTCGACCCTGCCCGTGCGCTGATCACCGGTATTCCGCTGCCCGATCTGGGCATCGGTCATGGCGACATCCTGTTGCTCGATGCCGTACCGCGTGGTGCGCGGGAGAAAAACGGCATCAGCTATCCGGTATATGAAGTGCTTGAACGTTGGCAAGCAGGTACCCCTGCCACGTATGTGTTGGAAGCTGAAGTGCCTGATGAAGCTGCGCAAGATACCCTCTTTAAGCTCGCGGCTGAGCATCAGCTGCCTGTGGCGGACTTTGATTTCAACGTTGCTAGCGAAGCCCCGAAATGGCTGGTGGTGCGCCAATACGGCGTCGCCGCCGATGAAGATCAGCCTGTGGCCGATCTGATCGCGGCATGGCTCACCGCGCGAAGCGATGTGATTATTCGCGATGTGTATGTGGCTTATCCGGAAGAGTAAAACCGAGGCTAAGCAGGCTGGATTGGGTGTTTGCCAAATTTAGCCTATTCAAGCTCCGCCACAGCCGCATACCTGGATTGACTGCGGGTCTTCGGTGTTAGGGAGCTTTGCTTTAGCCTACTTGCTCGCCTAGGCGGGCTCAATTGACGAATGTGTTGCCATCCACGATGAAAAAGATTGCCCTTGTACCCGCCGCCGGTAGCGGCAGCCGCATGGCCAGTGCCACACCGAAACAATATCTTGATCTACTCGGCCAGCCGCTGATCGCGCACACGCTGCGTGCCTTGCTTGGCGCGGCGCAGATTGATCAGGTGGTCGTCGTGATTTCGCCCGAAGATGAATGGTGGGGCAGCTATGACTGGGCGGCTTTGCTCGGTAGCCTAGAGCGCCTGCAGGTGTTGCGCGTTGGTGGCGCGAGCCGCGCCGAGTCGGTGTTGAATGGCCTGGCCGCAATCGATGCAGCGGAAGAGAGCTGGGTGCTGGTGCACGACGCCGCACGGCCTTGTCTAACCAGCGCGCAGGTGGATAGCATGATTACCCAGCTGGAGTATGATCCGGTAGGCGGCATTTTAGCTGTGCCTGTGGCTGATACCCTGAAGATTGCAGCGGCCGAGCAGCGCATTAACCGCACCACACCGCGCGATGGCCTGTGGCAAGCGCAAACCCCACAGATGTTCCGGCACGGTGAATTACTGGCCGCGCTGCAAGACGCCTTGCCCAATCACGTGGCGGAGATCACCGACGAAGCCAGCGCCCTCGAACGACTTGGTAAATCACCCAAACTGATTATGGGCAGCCCGTGGAATTTGAAAGTGACTTATCCGCAGGATTTAGAATTGGCGAGTTTATTGTTGCAGCGCTAAAGCCTTCATCTCATTTCGTCCTTAATCAGGAGCACAACCATGTTGCGTCGTAGTTTATGCTTGGCCGTATTTTTACTTGCCCCAACCCTGAGCTGGGCGGGTGCTTATGCCGATGATTTGCAGCGCTGCATGGTGAATTCAACCACGGCTGCAGATAAAAATGCCTTGGTGAAGTGGATGTTCGTCGAGTTTGCTGAGCATCCAAGTTTGGCCGAATTTCGCGTCGTCGAGGCTGCGACAAAAGTGCAGATCGAGAAAAATATGGCCGTAATCTTGCAACGTTTGTTAGTCGATCAATGCGCCAAGCAAGCTCGAGCTGCAATGCAAAATGAGGGCATGCTGGGTTATACCAGCGCTTTTCGCGCACTGGGCGAGGCGGCAGGCATGAGCCTGATGCAAGATCCGAAGGTGGCCAAAGGGATGCAAAGTTTTGTGCAGTATGTTGATTTGGCTAAAGTACAGGCGGCCTTACAGGCGCCGACTGAGTAAGCAGAGCCAAACAGCTCGCGTCGCTCGTTCGGCAATCGCAAATTAATGAGGATGACGTTTGATGGCATTACCATTTCGTATCGGCCAAGGCTGGGATGTGCACCGTATGGTGCTGGAGTGCCCGTTAATACTGGGCGGCGTGCATATACCCTATGAAAAAGGCCTGCTTGGCCATTCAGATGCCGATGCCTTGTTGCACGCGATTACCGATGCGGTGCTGGGGGGCGCGGGCTTGGGCGATATTGGCCGGCATTTTCCTGATACCGCGCTGGAATTCAAAGGCGCAGATAGCCGCGTCTTGCTGCGTGAGGCGGTACGCCGGGTACACGAGGCGGGCTGGCAAGTGGGAAATGTGGATGCCTCTATCCTGATTCAACAGCCGAAAATGGCACCGCATATCCCGGCTATGGTGGCGAATATTGCCGCTGATTTGGGCATCGAAGCTGCTTGCGTGAATGTCAAAGCCAAAACCTACGAAAAGCTCGGCCCAGTCGGGCAGGGCGAGGCGGTTGAGGCTCAGGCGGTGGCCTTACTATTGCCCATAGGGTCTTAAGCCACAGACTTTGGGGCAAATACAAAAGCCCGGTTATGCCGGGCTTTTGCGTGCGGGGATTTAACCGCGTTGCTTGCGTCGTGCCATCGCTAAGCTAAGTAGGCCAAGCCCCATCAGTGAATAAGTTTCAGGTTCTGGTACCGGAGCTACGCCTTGTAATTGCACTGCGTCGATTTCTTCCCAGGCATTAAGATTGTGGTTGGTGTTGACATGAATTTTCAGTGCATGGGTCAGAAAGCTGGTTGCTTGCCAGCTGGTACGAAAATCGACTACCTGACCGGGTTGACTAGTGTCGATACCCTGCCAAACGGTATGCAATTGGCCCTGGGCATCTAGGGCGTCAATTTGCGTTACGAATCCGTTACCATAGGTCTCCCTGATCAGGGCGCCAACAGAGTGCACGGGATTTGCAAAGCCAAGGGTAATAAACTCCATGCCGTTGTTTTTGTTAAGGGTTGCCCAAGCCGTGCCGATATCGCCATAGCTATTGGTATTGGGCGCACCTAGTGCCTGGGCCGCTGACCAGTTATTAGTGCCGTACTGCGAGCTGAAGCCAACTACTTGTGTGGCCCATTGTTCTACAACGGTGGCTTGAGCTGGGCTACTGATTAGCAAGGTAGCTGCGATAGCGCTCAACAGTGGTTTGATCATATGCAAATCTCGAATTCGATGACAGAAATGCGCAGAGCATATGACAGATATTACACTTTGAGCAAGGCTAGTTTGGGGTGGGTGTAACTGTGGTCATAGTTCGACCATGACACCCGAAACAAACGCCCGAGGCAAGCTCGGGCGCAAGTGGGTGTTGATCTTGTTGTTATGGGGAATGCGCGCTTCCTTCTGACTTAGAAGCGGTGGTTCAGGCGTAGGCCCACTTCGGTGCGGTCGCCATCCTGATTGTCGGCATTGTGGCGATACACAGCGTTAAAGCGCACGCGGGTGTATTTATCCATTTTCCGGCTGTAGCCGAATTCCAGATCCGTTTCGGTGGCGGGCGATTGCAGATCGACCGCATAGCGTTGATGGCTGATCGCGCCGGTTTCCATATCCACAATCGGTAGTTGCAGATTCATTTGCCCAGACAGCACGCGCAGCGGCTGGCTCACGGCAAAGCCCAGCGCATCGTGCTCGTGCAGCAGCGCTTGCTGATACCAGCCTAAGCTCCAGCCGGCCGTGGTGGTTTGGCTATCGCCCACCAGCCCTTGGCCGGCGCTACGGGTGTTACCCAGATTAAATTGCGCCATTAGCTGGCTTTTCGCGCTGAGTGGTAATAGGCCGGTGACAGTGGTATAGAGCGTGTTGCTGCGATCAAAATCCAGCGCGCCAGTTTGCGTGCCGCTGGCGCCAAGCAGGCTGCCTTGCTCGATCAATTGCCCCACGCCGAGTTTGATTTCACCGGCACCGAGTTTCTGGCTAAATTCGGCGGCCCAGCCGTTTTGTTGCAGCTGATTGCGCAGTGGCTGATTCGGGTCGGCGGCCAGATCGGTGCTATTGAGCAAGGCAAAGCGGATTTGCTGATTAGCATTGAATTGATAACCCAAGCCCATATAGCTCAGCGCTTGTTCATTCAGATTAAAGTAGGGGTTGCTAAAGCGGGTGGTGAGCGGTAGCTCGCCCAGCTCGGCGCCGATGCCCATGAAATGCTCGATCATGCCTTGATTACCGGTGGCGATGGTGGTGCGGTCATCCAGCTTGTGAATCAGGTTGTAGCTACCCACCACGGTATTGCCTTCGCGCTCGGTCAGGCTGTATTGCAGCCGGGTATTGGGCGTGCGCTGTTCCAGCATGCCGAGCTGGCGATCCATCTGGCTGAACATTTCGTTTAAACCGCCGCTGTTGCGCTGGCTGGTGAGGCTGCCCATATCGTAGCTGTAGGCGCGGCCAAAATCGTCGGTGGCGGTGAGCGCCACGCCACCAAAGGCTTTGCTTTGCACCAGTTTATTGGTGCTCAGGGCCAGCGGAGCCAATGCATAATAGCCGGCGTTGTACACGGCGACTTTCGGTGCGCCAACGGGTTGCAAAGCGCGCTCGGCGTTCACCAGGCCCCAGCCATACACCACATCGGGGGTGCCGGCGGCTGAGGTGCCGAGTTTATCGGCGGTTTTGAAGATAATGCTGGCGACTTGGTTGGCGCTCAGATACATCCAGCGGCTATAAATGTCGGCAGCCAGGCCAGTCACCACCGGGGCGGCCATTGAGGTGCCCGACATATAGGCATAGCGGTTGGCGGTGTAGGTGGAAGCGATATTCACCCCCGGCGCCACGACATAAAAGTAACGGGTGTCGCCCGCGCGATTGGAAAAGCTGGCGATTTGATTATTGCTATCGACTGCGCCAACCACAATCATTTGCCCTTTAGCCCAGGCTTCTTTGGCGTAGCGGGCCGGCCACTCGGGGTTGGCGAGGCCGCTGTTGCCAGCCGCGACGACCACGAGTTTACCGGCGTTCACAACTTGTTGGATTCCGCTAGCGCCAAAAGGCCCTGGTGCACCTAGGCTAAGGTTCAGTACTTTGGCCGATGATTTGGCCGCAAAATTCATCCCGGCAGTAAAGCTGGCTT
Source organism: Chitinibacter sp. ZOR0017 (assembly GCF_000799095.1). Classification (NCBI taxonomy): domain Bacteria; kingdom Pseudomonadati; phylum Pseudomonadota; class Betaproteobacteria; order Neisseriales; family Chitinibacteraceae; genus Chitinibacter; species Chitinibacter sp. ZOR0017. The sequence goes on from NZ_JTLG01000017.1 coordinate 123,627, forward strand.
CGCTGCCCGAGCCGGCGACATTTAGCACTTTAATTGGGATCAGTTTTACATCGGGCGCACCGCCCACCACCATGCTGCCGTCGGCGGCTGCGCCGATAATGCCGGCCACATGGGTGCCATGGCCATGATCATCCATGGCGGTGCGGGTGGGGGCGAAGGCGTTATAGCCGGCCAGTAGCCGCCCACGAAATTCCACATGATTGAGATCGATGCCGGTATCCACGACCGCCACATTCACGCCAGCCCCGCGCGCGCCCATCAGATAGGCGGCGTTAAGCTTAATTTTGGATTGCCACCAGTTGTAACTGTTGCGCAGTTCGCTGGGCAGGGTTTTGTTGCTTGAGATATCCTGAATCTGCACATCCAGTTCGGGCAGATTTTCTTCGGCGTGGGCAAAACCGGTGCAGAGGATGAGGAGCAATAGAGGGCGGCGCAGAACGGGCATGGGATCGACTCCTGTGCAGTGCGTTTTCAATATTAGCGATTGCTAATTTATGCCTGCACTATGCCAATGGCAAATGCTTCCTGACAGCCGGTCTTTCTTTCTTACAGATTCAGCTGCAGGTAGTTTTACCCCGCGCTCAAGCGTGATGGGTTTGTATTAAATTGGGGTATGTCTATGAATTCATTATCAAAAATAGCTTTGGCAGCAATACTTGTGGTGGGTATGTTGTTGGCGCAGGCGCAAAGCCTGCTGACCTACCCGCCACGTCATCAGTTGGCCACCGATCTAGCGCCGCAGCTGCAAGCCGTGCTGCCACAGGCCACCGTGCGGGCGTTTAATGGCCAGCTGATTATCAGCGCGCCGGATGAATCCACGCTAACGCAGGCGCGGCAATTGCTGCAGGCACTGGATCAGCGCAGCAAAATGCTGCGCATCAGCGTGCGCCAGAGCGAGCTGAGCGCCACCCGCCAATGGCAGGTGGGGGTGGATGGCGTCTTGCGCTGGCCGGGCGAGAGCGAGCTGAGTTTGAATGCCAATGCCGAGCAAAACCGCCAGCAGCGCAATCTGGAGCAAACCCTTAGTGTGGTCGAGGGTGGTGAGGCGATGATTAGCCTTGGGCTGCAGCGCTTTATCCCGCAGCTTACTTTTCGCTATCGCCCCGGCTATCAGGTGCAAAGTTATGGCGGGCAATGGCAAAGCGTAGATAACGGTTTTTATGCGCAAGCACACACGCTAGGCGAGCGGGTGCGGGTGCGTTTGCACCCATATAGCGCGACCATTGGCCGCGATGGCGTGGTGCAACAGCAGCAAGCCTATAGCGAGGTGGAAGGGCGTTTGAGTGAATGGCTGCCGGTGGGGGAAACCCGGCAGGAGGCCAGCTCCGACCGGCGGCGGATTAATGGTGTCGATCAGCAGGAAACCCAGGCTAGCTACGTGATCTGGCTGAAGGTTGAAGTGGCTAACGCTAATTAATGCCGCGCCAGAAAATCGAGCACGGCGGCTTCCTGCACGGCGTAAAACGGATTATGCCGCAGCCGCAACAGCTGATTGCCATTCACTTTGAGTACGCCGCGCTCACCCTGTAGCAGCTGCACCAGATATTGCCCACTTTGCAGCTGCGCCGCATCGGGTATCCCGACCACCGGATCATTCGGCGCAAACGGCAGCGCCACATGCGAGAGGGCATACAGCTGCGCGGGCCAGCTGACATTCAGTGGCGTGCGGCTCACCGGCCCCGCGCCCTGCCGGCTTTCCCGCCACAGCTGCTGCGCGGTGGGAGCGCTGCGATTGCTGATTAACACGCGCAGGTAGGGCTTGGCGCTGGGATGGTCAAACCAATTGAGCGCCCATTGCGCGCGGGGCAGATTCAGCAAGGGCTGAAACGGCTGATAACGGTTGAGATCATAAACCCACAGCTGATGCGGCCCGGCGGGCAGCCGTTCAAACAAAATACTGGCCACGGGCGCTGCCAGCACGGTGTCATCCACGCTTGTCAGATACGCCTGTGTGGGGGGCCAGCCTTGTAAATCTTGCCCCGCCAGCCCGCTTTGCACCCGGCGGGTGAGCTCATCAATCTGCACGGCGGCGTTAAACGGAAACGAGTTGTACTTGTAGGGGTCGTATTCGGGGGCCAGCTCGCTCCAGGCGGCGGCGCCAATGCCACTCAGTGGGGCCAGCAGGCGGGCATACTTGGCGTAGCCCGCGCTTTGCGTCACCGCAAGTGCCGGGGAGATTAAGGTCAGGCTGGCGATCGGGGGCAGCGCTTCGCCAGCCAGTCGCGCCAGTTGATATTCACAGCCCAGCGTAGCGCCAGTGGAATAGCCGATGTAATCAATCCGGCTATGCCGCCGCGCCAGATCGCGCATGGCCAGGCGCACCGCAGCGGCGGCATCTTGCCAGCGCAAGCGAGTCAGCGCTCCGGGTACCGTGCCATGCCCGGGCAGACGCAGCCCCACCACGGTATACCCGCGCGCCTGCAAGCTCAGCCCCAGCGCGCGCAGGCTAAACGGGGAATCGGATAACCCATGCACCAGCAAGGCCGCCGGCCCGCCGGGGCGACCGGGTAAGATAAAGGTGCGATTCCAGTTGTGCTGATAATCCAGCGGATTGCTGATGCTGCCGCGCACATAGCGGCTAATGGCGCCCGGCTGCGGTGCTAGCTCGGCATGCTGGCGAATTTCGGCTAGTAGTTGCTGTTCTTGTTGCTGATACTCGGCCAGGGTATCAATGGCCGAGTCTTGTTTATACTCGTGTTCTGGCACATACGTATGCCAGGGCTGCAAATCCGGCAGCTGATATAGCCACCAGCCCAAGCCGCCCAGCAAAGGCAGGCAAATACCGAGGGCGAGATAAGTCAAACGCAGGAACAGGGCGCGACGCAGCATGACAGGGCCGAGGCAAAGTAAAAACGCATCATACGATAGCCTTGCGCTAGCCGACAGCTGCGCCGTAGCCACGGCGCGCAACTGCGACAGCGCCAGCGTAGGTTGAGCTTAACGAGTGCGTGCTGAGTGCGGAGTGGAGGGATTAATCCGCCAGCGGCCACGGCGCGCCAGTGAGGCCATGCAGGCTGGCGAGACCCGCTTCCCAGCGTAAATAGCCGCCTGCGCCGGCATGCCAGTCGGGCAATACCCAGCGAGTACCTGCGGGGTATGTGTGTCGGGCCGGCTTGTGGGTGTGGCCGTGAATCATTACCCGGGTGGTGTATGCCTGCAGGGCAGCTGTAATCGCGGCCGGGTTGACATCCATGATGTCGGCGCTTTTCACCCGATTCATCTGCTGTGAGCGGGCACGTAGTTTAGCCGCCTGCTGATCACGCCAGCGCCGTGGCGTATGGAGCCACAGCCAATGCACAAGCCGGTTGCGCGCCAGACGGCGATAGCGTTGGTAGGCGACATCGTCGGTGCAATAGGCATCGCCATGCGCGAGCAAAATGCGCTCGCCATCCAGTTCAATCAGGGTTGGGTCGGGCAATATCTGTACGCCACTGGCAGCGGCAAAGCGCGGCCCGGGCAGAAAATCGCGATTGCCGGGCATGAAATACACCGCCACGCCTTGCGCGACCAAAGCCAGTAAATCGGCGGCAATCGCCGCATCAAATGGATCGCTGAGCTGATCGTCGCCCAGCCAGTATTCAAACAGATCGCCCAAGATATACAGCGCTGCAGCCTGCGTCGCGGTGGTGCGCAAGAAGGTCTGCCAGGCCGCAACGGTGGCCGGGTCGGCGGGGCTGAGGTGCAGATCGGAGATAAACAGCGTGGGGCGGGTCATGGCGGTGGGCAATGAAAAAGCGCGGCGAACCGCGCATCGCTTCAGATTGATGACAAGCCCCACTCGTGACCAACCTCACTCGCGAAGCGAGGCTCCCCTCAAGGAGGGGACGGGAGGGGTGGGAAAAGAACATCAAGGCTACAGATTCAAAGCCTTATTTCCTCGGCTCGGCTTTGCCGAGACGTGATGGAGATTGTTCTTTCATATTGTCCGCAGCCTGAAACGCGGCGAACCGCGCTTGGATCAGGCTAGGTGAGCTTAAGCCAGCACTTCGGCTTTCAGGATCACCACGTCTTCTTTCGGTACATCTTGGTGGAAGCCATTGCTGCCGGTTTTCACTTTTTCGATCGCATCCACGATGTCTTGGCCTTCGGTCACCACGCCAAACACGGCGTAGCCCCAGCCTTGGGCGGTTTTGCTGCGGAAATTCAGAAAATCGTTATCAGCGGCATTGATAAAGAATTGCGCAGTGGCTGAATGCGGATCTGGAGTGCGCGCCATAGCGATGGTGTAGATCTCGTTTTTCAGGCCGTTATCGGCTTCGTTTTGAATGCTGGCGCGTTTGTCTTTTTTCTCTTTCATGCCTGGCTCAAAACCGCCGCCCTGAATCATGAAACCTTCAATCACGCGGTGAAAAATGGTGCCATCGTAGTGGCCGTCAGTCACGTAATGCAGGAAGTTTTCGACGGTGATTGGCGCTTTTTCTGCGTTCAGCTCCAGTACGATGTCACCTTTGCTGGTCGTCAGTTTTACTTTGCTCATCAGATTACTCCTTGGTCGATGTCGAACCGCGATGCGGCTGGATGTTGCTTTGGTTTTATTTGGCTTTGCTCGCCTTGCTGGCGGCTTTTTCGGCTTTGGCTGGTAATTCGCGGGCGCTGGTCACTACGATATTTTCCACCGGCTGATCGCCCGGTTTGGTCGGCGCTTTGGCAATCTGATCCACGACATCCATGCCGCTCACCACTTTGCCAAATACGGTGTAGCCCCATTTATCAAAAGAAGGATAGTTCAGATTGTCGTTATCGTTCAGATTGATATAAAACTGGCTGGTGGCCGAATGCGGGTTGGCGGTGCGGGCCATGGCCAAGGTGCCGCGATCATTTTTCAGGCCTTTTTCCAGCGCTTGTTTGGCTTCGTTTTCGACTGGCTGTTTGGTGGGTTTTTGTTCCATTTCGGCGGTGTAGCCGCCGCCTTGCACCACAAAACCATTAATCACGCGGTGAAAAATTGTGCCGTCGTAGTGTTTGCTTTTTACATATTGCAGAAAATTCGCCACCGATTTCGGTGCGGCTTCCGGGTACAGTTCCAGCACAATTTTGCCCTTGCTGGTATTGAGTTCAACTTGAGGGTTGGCGGCAGCAGCGGTCAGGCTGCAGAGGGCCAGCGTAGCGGCAAGCACAAAACGTTTCATCAGAAATCCTGCAAAACTGGGTGAATGGGCGGGAAATAATCAAACAATCATACCACGAGGGCGGTGTAGAATTGTCGGGAACAAGGAGCATGTGTGATGTTGAAATTGCCTACCGTTGACCAATTGATTGGTGAATTCGATACCGTTTTGCGTACTTTAGCGGCCCCTGCCAGCAGTGTGCGCCCGCACCCCGATCAGGGCTTGCCCGAGGCCGAGCTGAGCGCCGAGGAAAAGCGCCATGCCGCCGGCTTGATGCGAGTGAATCATTGTGGTGAAGTTTGCGCGCAGGCCTTGTATCAGGGCCAGGCGCTTACCGCCCGCAGTGATACGGCGCGTGAAGCTCTGCGGGAAGCGGCGCATGAAGAAGTTGAGCATCTGGCCTGGACTCGCCAGCGGCTGGATGAGTTGGGCAGTCACCGTAGCCTGCTCAATCCCTTGTGGTATGCCGGCTCGTTTGCCATGGGCGTTACTGCCGGGGTGATTGGTGATAAGTGGAATTTAGGCTTTCTGGCCGAAACCGAGCGCCAAGTCACCGCGCATTTGCGCAGCCATTTGGCCCAGCTGCCCGAGCAAGACGCTAAAAGCCGCGCGATTGTGACGCAGATGGCGATTGATGAAACCAGCCACGCTGAACAGGCCGTCGCGCTGGGCGCTGCCGAGCTGCCACTGCCGGTGGCCACCTTGATGACCGCTACCTCGAAAGTAATGACCACCTTGTCGTACCGCATTTAAAGGCGGCCGCCGGTGCCGGCGGCGGATTTGCGCTAGATCAGAAAGCGGCTAAAAAGCGGCATGCCAGGTGAATTTTTGGCAGCCGCGGGCCAGTAGAACGCGATATAAACGAGCTATGGTTTTTTCTGGTAGGTGAACGCGATGTCGAATATGCTGGCCCCAAGCGGGATTGTGGATTACGTCGAGCACAGTGCGCTCGATAAAGTGGCGCTGCCGCAAGCGCGTCTGTGGGTAATGGCGATTATCGGCGGGATGTTTATCTCGCTGGGGGGCCTTTTGGCGCTGGTGGTGGCGGGGGGCTCGCCCGGGCTGGCGGCCAGCAACCCCGGCTTGCAAAAATTTGTGTTCGGGGCGGTGTTTCCGATGGGCTTCATCGCCGTCGTGCTCACCGGCGTAGATCTATTTACTTCCAATTGCGCCACCCAGATGGTGCCCCTGCAGCGCGCGCGCATTGATCTGGCCACCGTGGCTCGCGTGTGGAGTGTGTCGTATCTGGGTAATTTTGTCGGCGCCTTGCTCACCGCTTGGGCCTTTGCCTATATGACCGGTATTTTCAAGCCGGGCGAGCCGGCCACCAATTTCTTGCTCAATGTCGCGCATCACAAGCTGGAAAACCCTTTTATCACCACATTTTTTAAAGGCATGCTGGCCAATATTCTGGTCTGCGTGGCGGCCTGGCAGGCTTATTCGGCCAAAGATACGCTGGGGCGTATGATGGCCATCTGGCTGCCGGTGATGGCTTTTGTCGCACTGGGTATGGAGCACAGCATTGCCAATATGTTCTTTATCCCGGCGGCGATGCTGATGGGGCTGGATGCGAGCTTTGGCGATTTTCTGCTGCACAATCTCTTGCCCGCCACACTGGGTAATATTGTGGGTGGCGCGCTGGTGATCGGGCTGCCTTATGCGTGGATTTACCAGCCTGGTGGCGATCAGCATTAATTGCTAGGGGTATGGCGCTGTAGACGTTGATGGGTAAGTCTGCTGGCGCCATACGTGTATGGGTATTCTTGATGTGGACACTTGGGGGGTGAGTTGCCCGGTGCGAGCAGGCCCGGATAGCCACACGCACAGTCATCGCAGTCATTAATGCAAAAAGAGCTCGAATAGAAATAACAAAGGCCGCGTTTGCGGCCTTTGTGCTTTTAGTGCGCCGAAGCGCTCGCTGGTGCTGCCGCTTTAGTCGGCTTCCCGCACTTCAAAATCATGGGTAATCGGCACCACTTGGCCCAGCATGATCGAGGCCGAGCAGTATTTTTCGGCCGAGAGCTTGATCGCTCGCTCTACTTGTTCGGGTTTGAGCCCTTTGCCGGTCACGATAAAGTGCAGATGAATCTTGGTAAATACTTTGGGATCGGTGCTGGCGCGATCGGCATCCACTTCCACTACGCAGTCGCGCACGTCGGCCCGGCCTTTTTTCAGAATGTGGATCACATCGTAGGTCGAGCAGCCGGTCATCCCCATCAGCAGCATTTCCATCGGGCGTGGGCCCAGATTGCGGCCGCCGCCTTCGGGCGGGCCATCCATCAGAACCGCATGGCCGGATTCCGATTGTGCAAGAAAGCTGACTTCTTCAACCCATTTCACGCGTACTTTCACGGTGCATTCCTTTCATGTCGAATTGGCGGCAGAGGGAGATTATTCTACCGGCAAATGCCCGCTTTGGCTTGTGGGCTGCGGCTTGCCAACTTTTGGTGCAGCCGTCTATCGCGTTGCACCAAATTTGCTTGCCTTACGTGGAAATGTCAGACATAATCGACCGTGACATCAGGCCTGCTTGGTGTCGTCTCCTCCATCCTCCATTTTTGGTGGACTTCGCGCAATCTGGGGTAACCGGGTTGCGTTTTTTTTTGTATGACCTCCGTATTAATTATGCGCCGGCCTGCAAAATAGTTTTGACAGCGGGTGGCGACGTTCGCTACAATCGCCGACTTTCATTGAAATCAAAAACGTGGACTAGCAGTCATGAAAACCTTTTCTGCCAAGCCGCACGAGGTTAAGCGCGAGTGGTTCGTTGTGGACGCCACAGACTTAGTGCTGGGCCGTCTCGCCGCCGAGATCGCCAAACGCCTGCGTGGCAAACATAAAGCTGAATACACTCCGCACGTCGATACAGGCGATTACATCGTTGTGGTTAACGCAGACAAGATCCGCGTTACTGGCGATAAACTTACCTCTAAGAAATACTACCGCCACACTGGTCACCCAGGCGGTATCTATGAGCGTACCTTCACCGAAATGCAAAACAAATTCCCAGGCCGTGCGCTGGAGTTTGCTGTTAAAGGTATGCTGCCGAAAGGCCCGCTGGGCTATGCAATGATCAAGAAGATGAAGGTTTATGCTGGCAGCGAGCATCCGCACGCAGCCCAAGAGCCTAAGACCCTTGCTCTGTAAGCTACTGCGAACTTAAAGGAATTGCATCATGGTAGGTAAATACAATTACGGTACCGGCCGTCGCAAGAGCTCAGTAGCTCGCGTATTTCTGGTTAAAGGTACTGGCAATATCGTAGTAAACGGTAAAGGTCTGGATCAATACTTCGCCCGTGAAACTGGCCGTATGATCGTTCGTCAGCCACTGGAACTCACTAACAACCTCGAATCGTTCGACATCATGGTCAACGTAGTCGGCGGTGGTGAATCTGGTCAAGCTGGTGCCGTTCGTCACGGTATCACTCGTGCTCTGATCGACTTTGACGCTGCTCTGAAGCCAACGCTGAAATCAGCTGGCCTCGTGACTCGTGACGCTCGTGAAGTTGAGCGTAAAAAAGTGGGTCTGCGCGGTGCACGTCGTCGCAAACAGTTCTCAAAACGTTAATTCGTTTTTCGAGCTGCCAAGAAAGCCATCCTCAGGGGTGGCTTTTTTTACGTCCAAACTAGGCTGGCTGATGGGCACAATCTGCGCCGCTATGGCCAAAACACTGTGCTGGAATGGCGGTTTTGCTTTAATATCGCGCTGATATTCTCAGGGGGAAGTGAACATGATCAAAGTAGGGATTGTTGGCGGCACTGGCTATACCGGCGTTGAATTACTGCGTCTGCTGTCTCGCCATCCACAGGTCGAATTAGTGGCCGTAACCTCGCGCAAAGAAGCCGGCATGAAAGTGGCCGAGATGTATCCAAGCCTGCGCGGGCGCGTGGATATTGCTTTCTCTACTCCTGAAGATGCGCAGCTAACCCAGTGTGACGTGGTGTTTTTCGCTACCCCGCATGGCGTGGCGATGGCGCAGGCGCGTGAACTCCTCGACGCTGGCGTGAAAGTCATCGACTTGGCGGCCGATTTCCGCCTGAAAGATCCGGTTGAGTTTGCCAAATGGTATGCGATGGAGCATAGCTGCACCGATTTGCTCGCCGAAGCCGTGTATGGTTTGCCCGAAGTCAATCGCGAAGCGATCAAAGCGGCGCGGCTGATCGGGATGGCCGGTTGCTACCCAACGTCAGTGCAGCTCGGTTTGTTGCCATTGCTTGAAAATGGCGCCCAATTGATCGAAACCAGCGGTATCATCGCCGATTGTAAATCGGGTGTGTCCGGTGCCGGCCGCAAGGCCGAAGTCGGTACACTCTTTGCCGAAGCCGGCGATAATTTCAAAGCCTATGGTGTGAAAGGCCATCGCCATTCACCGGAAATCATGCAAGGTTTGTCGGCCATTCACGGCGCGCCGGTTGAGCTGACTTTTGTGCCGCACCTCACGCCAATGATTCGCGGCATTCACTCTACGATCTATGCGCGCTTGACCGAAGCTGGCAAAGCCGCCGATATCCAGACATTATTTGAAGCGCGTTTTGCTGGCGAGCCCTTTGTCGATGTGATGCCGGCTGGTTCTTGCCCCGAAACCCGTTCGGTACGCGGCAGCAATACCGCCCGCATCGCCGTGCATCGCCCCGGCAATGGCGATTTATTGGTGATTTTGGTGGTGGAAGACAATCTGGTTAAAGGTGCTTCCGGCCAGGCGGTACAGGTGATGAATCTGATGTTTGGCCAGCCGGAAGCGGCCGGCCTGGATATCGTGCCATTGCTGCCTTAATCCAGCCGCATGCCATTAAAGCGTTTATATCGCTTGCAACGGGCGCGGCTAACCGCTGCGCCACTGTCTTTGCGCCCGCAAGCCAGTTGGCGTATGCGCTGTCTGCGTGGGGTATTGCTCGCTAGCCTTGGTTCTGCCTTATGTGTGGGTGGATACCTCTATGGGCAACAGCAATTGCAGCAGCAAATGGCCGCGCAAAGCAGTAGCCAGCAGGCGCGTGGTCAGCAAGCGCAACAGCAGATTGCCTCGTTGCTGAACGAAAAAGCCTTGCAAGCCCAACAGCTCACCATTGTGCTGGCCGAGCGCGACGCCTTGCTGGCCGCGCAAAAGCAGCAACAACAAGAACTCTCTGCCACGCGAGAAACGCTGTCGTTTTTCGAATCGTTATTGCAAAGCAATGATCGCTCGCGGTTGGCTAGTTTTGTGGCCTGCGAATTGCAGCCTTTGGAAGCGGGCAAATACCGCTACCGGCTGTTGCTGGTGCAGGGCATGAATCGCACCGATGAATTGCTCGGGCGTTTGCAGGTGAATCTGCAATACCAGCACGAAGGCAAGAAAGGCCGCATCAGCCAAGGGCAAAGCAGCCCGATCAAGGTGCAAGCCAAGCATTACGCCAAACTGGAGGGCGAGCTAGAGCCGCCAGAAGGCGCCAGCAATCTACTGCTGGACGTCCAATTTTTTGGCGAACAGGGCAATCAGGTGCAAGCCAGTTGCCAGAAGAAAATCTGAGGAGAAGCCGTGTTTAGCAAGAAAAAAGGCAGTACCAAGATTGATAGCCTGATTGGCCAGGGCACCAGCCTGACTGGCGATGTGCAATTTGCCGGCGGCTTGCGGGTGGACGGCGTAATTGTGGGCAATGTCAGCATGGCCGATGCCAAGCAAGGCACGCTGGTGGTGAGTGAAAAAGCACGCATTGAAGGCAAAGTGCAATGCAGCCATCTGATTCTGAATGGCGAGATTCGCGGCCCGATTGAAGTGAGCCAGTATGTTGAGCTGCAATCGAAATCGCGCATTGTCGGTGATCTGGCGTATAAAACGCTGGAAATGCATCCCGGCGCAGTCATCGAGGGCCATCTGGTGCATGTGCATAACGGCAAGCGCGAAGAAGTGTCGCCAGAGGATGTGCCACGGGTTGAGCCCAGCAAATCCTGACCAGCGGCCCCGGCAGCATTGACCGCAGCGCACGAGCAGCGGATAATAAACCCTATTGTTTTAGTCAACTATTTTCGGAGCTGTAATGACCACCGAAACCGATATGCCCATGCCGTTTGTCTTCACCGACAATGCCGCTGCCAAAGTCAGCGAACTGATCGCCGAAGAAGGCAACCCAGATCTGAAACTGCGCGTGTTTGTGACCGGCGGTGGCTGCTCGGGTTTCCAATACGGCTTTACCTTTGATGAAATCGTGAATGACGACGACACGCCGGTAACTAAAAACGGCGTGACGCTGCTGGTTGATCCGATGAGCTACCAGTATCTGGTCGGCGCTGAGATTGATTACGTGGAAAGCCTGGAAGGCTCGCAGTTCACCATCAAGAACCCGAACGCCCAATCAACTTGCGGCTGTGGTTCGTCTTTCTCGGTTTAAGCCGCACGGCTTACCCGGAGACAAAGCGGCCAAGCGGCCGCTTTTTTCTTGGCCGCCCACGATTGATGATGCCAACGCTTAGCCAATTTAGCCTCGCCGATCTGGCCCAGCCGCTATCGGCGCCGCAGCAAGCCGCCGTGCTGGCTCAGCTTGATTCTCAGCAAGCCGAACGGCTGCAGAGCATCTGCGAGCCCGCTCGTTTGCAGCAGGCACTGCAGGCGCGGCAGCAGGCACAGCATTTACTGGCAGCGGCCGGGGTCTCAACACAACTGGCGCAGACAGCGGCCGGCCGCCCTTACGCGCCAGCATGGCCGGCGCTGGAGGGCTTGTCGTGGACCCATTGCCCGCACGCAGCGGCTGCTGCCTTGGGGCAGGGGCGAGTGGGGATCGATCTGGAATATCCGCGCCACAGTACACGGATGCTGGCGCTAGCGCAGCGCTATTTCAGTCCGCGCGAAGCGGCGCAACTCGCCGCCACGCCCGGCGCGGAGCAGTCCGCCCATTTTTACCTGCGCTGGGTGGCCAAAGAGGCGCTGCTTAAAGCTTTGGGCACCGGCATCGTTGGCGGCTTGGCGCGTTTTGAATTGCTGCAGGCGGCGCAAGGCTGGCAATTATTGACCACCGAGCCTGGCGAGTGGCAGGTAGAAATCTGGCAGGTGGCGGAGCGTGGCTGGCTGGCGCTCGCGAGTGATCAGGCGCAAAGCTGGCAGGCACTACGCACCAACATCAGCCTGACGCGAATATGCTCAATTCATAAAGCTTTGGATGGCGATCACCGCTAAGCATTCCTATAGTGGTGTTATCACGACCACAAGGCTAGCCGCATTATGCTGGAATCCCCTCACAACGGCACCGCAGTGCATAACCCTGATCTGAACTGGAGCCAAGTGCAGGAAACGATCCTGATGCTCGGTATTGTGGTGGCGCAGGTGCGGCATGCGATGCAGGATAGTGGTGCTTCGCTCAATACCTTGTCCGAGTCCTTTCAGACCACCGCCACCCACATTGAAAGCTTGCGCGACGCTTTGCTCGAAGTCGGGCAGCAGCTACCGGCGGAATTAGCAATCGAGAGCAAAGTTGAAGAAATCCAGCAACAAAATGTGCGCTCGGTGATGGCATTTCAGTTTTTTGATCGGCTCTCGCAGCGCATGGATCATGTCTGCGGCACCATCAGTGCGCTGGCGGAGCTGGTCTCCGACCGGCAAGCCATGTTTTTGCCGCATGAGTGGCATCGCTTGCAGCAGCGCATTCGCTCGCAATACACGATGGAACAAGAAAAACAGCTGTTCGATGCCATTTTGCAGGGCATGCCGATTGCCGAAGCGATTACGCTGGCCGGGAATGTGCAGCTGGCGGAAAGTAAACCACTGGCGGGCGATATCGAGCTCTTTTAGTGAATTCATCTGCGCACGATCCATTCAACCCGGCCCTAGCCGGGTTTTTGTTTAGATGGGGTATCATGCTGGCCATCACAATCTGATTATTGTTGCGATGCATACCCTCGAACAACTGCGCAGCGGCGCGCTGCATGGTCTGCGCCGGCTGGATCTCGCCGCCGATCTTACCGAGTTTCCCCGCGAGATTTTTACGCTGGCGGATAGCCTCGAAATCTTGAATCTCAGCGGCAATCAGCTCAGTAGCCTGCCCGCCGATTTACCGCGCTTGCGGCAACTTAAAGTGATTTTTTGCTCGAATAATCGCTTTACTGAGCTACCGGCTGTATTAGGGCAATGCCCTGCACTGGAGATGGTGGGCTTTAAAAGTAACCAGATTCGCGCGGTGCCGGCTACGGCTTTGCCTGCGCGTTTGCGCTGGCTGATCCTCACCGATAATCAGATTGGCGAGCTGCCCGCCGCGCTGGGGCAGTGCACGCGGCTGCAAAAGTTGATGCTGGCAGGCAATCGCCTGCAGCACCTACCGGCCAGCCTCGCCCAGTGTCAGCAGCTTGAATTACTGCGTATTGCCGCCAATGATTTTCACGCCTTGCCCGCCTGCCTGTGGGATTTGCCCGCACTGGCCTGGCTGGCGTTTGCGGGTAACCCCTTCAGTGCCGAGCTTGAAGCTGCGGCCTTGCAGCGCTCTGTGCCGGAATTGGCGTGGCCCGCGCTGCAGCTTGGCGAGCGGCTGGGCGAGGGTACTTCGGGGCAGATTTTTGCGGCCAGCTGGCAGGGGCAAGCCGCGGCGGTGAAATGCTTTAAAGCTGGGCTGGGTAGCGATGGCTGGACCGAATCTGAGCTGGCGGCCAATCTGGCCGCGCCGCCTCACCCGCACTTGATTCGCCTACTGGCGCGGGTGCAGGATGCGCCCGCAGGGCAAGCGGCGTTACTGTTTGAACGGATTGGGGCTGGATTTAGCGTAATGGCTGGCCCGCCGAGTTTAGATAGCTGTACCCGCGATGTATATCCTGCAGATCTGCGCTTCACACGAGCGCAAGCAGAGGCCATATATGGGGGTATTGCCAGCGCGGTCAATACCATGAACGCTGCTGGGCTAATACATGGCGATGTATATGCGCATAATCTGCTCTGGTATGGCGAGCACAGCTATCTGGGAGATTTGGGCGCGGCCAGTTTGTTTGATCCGGCCGATCAACCATTAGGGCGTCGGCTGCAGGTGATTGAGGCGCGGGCCTTGGCGCATTTGCGCGCCGAATTGTTTAGCCGGGTGTCTGCTGACTGATATTGCGTAGCACGCGGCGCAGCTCGGTAATATCCACCGGCTTGGCGAGAAAATCATCCATCCCGGCGGCGAGGTATTGCTCGCGCGAGTCGCTCAGCACATCGGCGGTGAGCGCCACAATCGGCAAGCTGAGCCACTCGCCGCCCAGGGCACGAATTTGCCGCGTGGCCTCGGCGCCGCCCATGATCGGCATTTGCCCATCCATCAGCACCAGGTCGTAGCGCAGCTGCTGCACCATCTCTAGGGCTTCCTGGCCATTGGTGGCGTAGGCTACTTGCTGGCCCATTTTTTCCAAAATGCTGCCAATCACCTTCAAATTAACCGGGTTGTCGTCCACGGCCAGCACATGCAGCGGGCGAATGCCGCTATTGTCCTGCAAAATCGGCCGTAGTTGCGGCGGTGGGCAGTCTTGGCGAGGTAGCTGAATATGGAAGGTGGAGCCGCGCTGCGGCTCGCTCTGCACGCTGATATTGCCCCCCATCAGTAGCACCAAATTGCGCGAGATTTCCAGCCCCAGCCCGGTGCCACCATATTTGCGGGTGGTGGTGGCATCGGCCTGGCTAAAGCGCTGGAATAACTGGCTTAGCGTTTGCTCTGACATGCCAATGCCGCTGTCGCTAATACTGATATGCAGTCGTTGCGGGTCGCTCCAGACATGCAGGTGCACGCTGCCTTGCTCGGTAAATTTCACCGCATTGCCGAGCAGATTAAACAGCACTTGTCGCAGCCGGATTTCATCACCGAGCTGCCAGGCCGGCAAATCATCGGCCAGATCCAAGCTTAAACTCAGCTGTTTGGCCTGGGCCTGCACAGTAAACAGCTGATGCACTTCGCGGATTAGCTGCGGCAGCGAGTAAGTTTGCTGGCTGAGCGAGAGCTTGCCCGATTCCAGCTTGGCCACATCTAAAATATCATTGAGCAAGGCCAGCAAATGCCGCGCCGAATGGCCGGCGGTGTCGATAATCTCGCGCTGGTCTGGATTGAGCGGCGTGTCGCCCAAGAGCTCCAGCATGCCCAATACGCCATTCATCGGCGTGCGGATTTCATGGCTCATATTGGCCACAAACTGGCTCTTGGCGCGGCTGGTTTGCTGAGCCAGCTGGCTGGCTTCTTCCAGCGTGCGATTCAGAATTTCCAATTCCAGCCGGCGGCGGGTGGCGCTGGCGTGCTGGCGGTAAATCAGCAGCATCACCACCACCAGCAAAACAAACTGAAATACGGCAATGGCGGTGGAGACTTTGAGCTGTTTTTGCACCGTGATCGAGCGCATTTCCGCTTCCAGTGCCGCATTATGATTGGCTTGCTGCACAAAGCGAGCCACGCCTTCATCCAGCTGGATCAGCTCGCGGCGTAGCTGGGTGAGCCACAGTGGGTCGTATTTAAAATGCAGCTCGGCATTCAGGCGCTGATCGGCAAAGGTAATCAGCCGTTGCAGGCCTTGCATGGTGGGCTGATTGTCGGGGGATTGGCTCAGTGGCAGGCTGGATTTGCCATTTAGCAAAATCTCGACCCGGCTGACAAAAATATCGTAGCGGGTTTGCAGCTCTTCCAGCTCTTCGGGGCGGCCCTGGTTGAGCAAGGTGCGGTCAATTTGCCCGATCAGCCGGTGGTATTCGAGGCTGAGCTGGGTGTAGGGCCAGACCGGGTTGTCAAAGCCCATCGGCGCAAACTGGCGCAGCGTGCCCATTTGGCGCTGCTGCAGCACCAAGAGCGCCACAAAGCTGCAAAACAAAAAAATGGCAGCGCCGATCAATAGGCGCATTTCCATTTTTTGCCAGCGGCCGTAGTTGAGTTGCATCGATTATTTCACAGCGATTTTGTTGATTTGCCAGGCCGAGCGAGAGTAATACAGCTCGCTTTGCAGCTTTTTATTGCTGTCATAGGGGTAAACCAGAAACAAGGGGCCTTTATCGCGCGCCTGTAGCGGTTTGCCATTGTGCATGCGGGCCAGAATCGGCTGCCATTCGGCGGCATCAGCCAGCGGCACGGTGGTGATGTAGTCGTTCAGCGCTTTGATTTCCAGCGTTTGTCCCTGCGCGCCTACTAGCTGCAGTACATCTTGCAGGCGCGGGCCACGAAATACGCTCACGCCCGGATACCATGGCGTACTGGTGCGGATTTCGACCCAAGGCAGTTTATCCAAGAGCTGCGCATCCAGAACGGCAAGCTTACCTTGGTTTTTATGGCTGATTTTCCCGCTGAAGGTCACAAGCACTTTGCCACTGGGCGCATCCAAGGCCCAGCTGGGCAGGGCAAGCCCCAAGGTCAGGGCACACAGTAACAGGCAACGGCGCAACATGTTGAACTCCTTGATTGTGAGGCTGTGCACTCAGGTTAGACTATTCACACCATTCTGGCTTACATACTCGCGGCTTTGCCGCGTATTGGTGCGGGCCTTGGTGCATAAAAGAAAACCGGCCCCGCAGGGCCGGTTGGTGGGGTATATGCTAGCAGAATTTATCTAGCTTGCCTTATAGGGCTATACCCGAGGTGGTATTAGTCTTGCAGCGCCAGCATCAGGCCATTCAGACGTTTTACGAACGCAGCTGGGTCGGGCAGCTGGCCACCTTCGGCCAGTAGCGCCTGATCAAACAGCAATTGCGTCCAGTCGCCAAATTGGCCGCTGCTGCTTTGGGCTTTCAGCTTGTTCACCAGCGGGTGGCTTGGGTTCACTTCCAGAATCGGTTTGCTGCCTTGAACATCTTGGCCGGCCGATTTCAACAGGCGCTCCAAATTCGCGCTCATATCGGTGTTTTCTACCACCAAGCACGCCGGGCTGTCGGTCAGGCGGTGGGTTACGCGAATGTCTTTCACCGATTCGCCGAGCACGCCTTTCATTTGCTCCAGCACGTCTTTGAGCTCAGTTGCGGCCGCTTCTTGCTGTTTTTTCTCTTCTTCGTCGGTGAATTTCTCGAGGTCTAGCTCACCTTTAGCCACCGATTGCAGTTTTTTGCCTTCAAATTCGGTCAGGCCACTAAACGCCCATTCGTCCACGCGATCGCTCAGCAACAAGACTTCGATGCCTTTTTTGCGGAAGACTTCGAGGTGCGGGCTGTTTTTCGCGGCGGCAAATGAATCGGCAGTGATGAAATAGATCAGCTCCTGGCCGTCTTTCATCCGCGCGATGTAGTCTTTCAGCGAGACGGTTTGTTCGGCCGAATCGGTATGCGTTGAGGCAAAACGGCACAGGCCGGCAATGCGCTCTTTGTTGGCGAAGTCTTCGCCCACGCCTTCTTTCAGTACGCGGCCAAATTCACTCCAGAATTTCGCGTATTTCTCTTGCTCTGCCGCGTCTTCCGAATTAGCCAGGCCTTCGAGCATACCCAGTACTTTTTTCACACAACCGGATTTGATTTGCTCGATGTCTTTGCTGTGCTGCAAGATTTCGCGCGATACGTTCAGTGGCAGGTCAGATGAGTCGATCACGCCGCGGATAAAGCGCAGGTATTGCGGCAGCAATTTTTCGCTGTCTTCCATGATGAACACGCGGCGCACATACAGCTTCACGCCGTGGCGACGTTCGCGATCATATAAATCAAACGGCGCGCGTTGCGGCACATACAAAAGCTCGGTGTATTCCTGCCGACCTTCGACTTTCGCGTGGCTCCAGGCCAGTGGCGCTTCAAAGTCGTGGGCAACGTGTTTGTAGAATTCGGTGTATTGCTCGTCGGTAATCTCAGACTTGCTGCGCGTCCACAAAGCATTAGCCTGGTTAACGGTTTCGTCACCTTCCGCGGGTTTGATCGAGCCGTCTTCGTTGTAGCCGGCTTGAGCGGCCATCACGATCGGCAAGGTAATGTGATCTGAGTATTTACGGATAATGCTGCGCAGGCGCCAATCGCTGAGAAATTCCTCTTCGCCGTCTTTCAGGTGCAGCACAATCTCGGTACCGCGGCTCTCTTTCGCTACGTCTTCGAGCGTGAATTCGCCATCACCAGCTGATTCCCAGCGCGTGGCGGCGGTTTCGCCGGCGCGGCGGGTGGTTAGGCTGACTTTGTCGGCCACGATAAAGGCCGAATAAAAGCCCACGCCAAATTGGCCGATCAGGTGGGCGTCTTTTTGTGCGTCGCCCGAAAGCTGGCTGAAAAATTCCTTGGTGCCCGAGCGCGCGATGGTACCGATGTTTTTGATGACCTCTTCGCGGCTCATCCCGATACCGTTGTCGCTGATGGTGACGGTTTTGGCGTCTTTATCAAAGCTCACGCGGATTTTCAGCTCAGGGTCGCTGCCGTACAGGCTGTCGTTATTGATGGCTTCAAAGCGCAGCTTGTCGCAAGCGTCAGAGGCGTTGGATACCAGCTCGCGCAGGAAAATCTCTTTGTTGGAATACAAAGAGTGAATCATCAATTGCAGCAGTTGTTTAACTTCGGCCTGAAAGCCTAGGGTTTCTTTACTCATGGTTCTTCTATCCCTGTGGGGTTGCAGACAAGTAATAGAGCCGCGTTGGCGGCGATCTTTGTCTAAATGGGGCTAAGTTAATCGGCTTCAAGACCCTGCATACACTACGGGTATGGCGTTGCCTTGATGACACGAGACTGACGCGTACATCGGCGGCGCAGCAGGGCAGTGGTATAGTGGGCGCAGCATGATGGATGCGGCGAAACGGGGTGGCAGACGATGTTGCGACGGGTGGTGTTCAATCAGAAGGGCGGGGTGGGCAAATCCACCATTACGGTCAATCTGGCGGCGGTGGCTGCGGCAGCCGGCAAGCGGGTATTGGTCGTTGATCTTGATCCGCAGGGCAATTCCACCCATTACCTGATGGGGGTATCGGGCGAACAGCTAGAGCCCAATCTCGCCGGCTTTTTCGAGCAAGTGCTGAATTTTTCGCTCTATGCCAAAGGCCCGGCCGAGTTTATCCACGCCACGGGGCTCGACAATCTATTTTTAATGCCCTCACATCCGGCGATTGCCGAGCAGCAAAGCAAGCTCGAATCCCGCTACAAAATCTACAAATTGCGCGAAACGCTGGCCGAGCTCACCGGGCAGTTTGATGAGGTGTATATCGATACGCCGCCAGCGCTTAATTTCTTCACCCTCTCGGCGCTGATCGCCGCCACCGGCTGCCTGATTCCGTTTGATTGCGATACCTTCTCGCGTGATGCCTTGCTGGGGTTGTTGGCGCGGGTGGAGGAAATTCGCCAGGATCACAATGCCGATCTGCAAATCGAAGGGATTGTGGTCAATCAATTTCAGCCGCGTGCCAGCCTGCCGCAGCGGCTGGTGCAAGAGCTGGAAGCCCAGCATTTGCCGGTATTGCAAACCCGGCTGTCCAGCTCGGTGAAGGTGCGCGAATCGCACGAACGCAGCCTGCCGTTGGTGGCGCTGGATCCGCGCCACAAATTGGCGCAAGAATTTGTCGCCCTGTACGCTGAATTAGCCAGTGCTGATCAAGCAGCGTATATTGCCGAGTAAGCCATGTATGACGAGGACGTTGCAATGAATCCCACCGCCAAACCCGGGCGTGTTCTGATCGTCGATGACGAACCATTCAATCTGGAAATTCTCTCCGAGCATCTGCACGATGCCGGCTACGAGACTGCCACCGCGATGGATGGAGAAGAAGCGTGGGAAGTGCTGCAAAGCGATCGCATCGGCTTTGATACCATCTTGCTCGACCGCATGATGCCGCGCATGGATGGCATGCAGGTGCTGGCCAAACTCAAGCAACACCCCGAATTCCAGCATGTGCCCGTGATTATGCAAACCGCGGTGGGCGCCGCAGAAAACGTGCAAGAAGGCCTCGCCGCGGGCGCGTATTACTATCTGATCAAACCTTTTCAGCGCGAAATGCTGCTGGCGATCGTGGCCGCCGCGGTGGGCTTTCACACCGAGCGCAGCCAGCTCGAGCGCGAAATCGCCGAGCACGCTGATTCGTACAAATTGCTGGTGAATGGCCAGTTTCACTTTCGCTCACTCGATGAAGCCCGCCAGCTGACCTTGCTGCTCTCCCGCGCCTGCCCCGATCCGCAACGGGTGGCGCTGGGCTTATCCGAGCTCTTGGTGAATGCCGTCGAGCACGGCAATTTGGCGATCAGCTACGGCGAAAAAACCCGCCTCTTGCAAACCGGCCGCTGGCAAGATGAAGTCGAAGCCCGCCTGCAAGACCCGACGTACAAAGATCGCGTGGTGGTGGTGCAATTTGCCAGCGCGGCCGAAGAAGTGCAGATCCGCATCAAAGACGAAGGCCGCGGTTTTGATTGGCAGCCCTTCCTCGAATTTTCACCTGAACGCGCCTTCGACCCGCATGGCCGCGGGATTTCAATGGCGCGGATGCTCTCGTTCGACAGCGTGGAATATCAGGGCTGTGGGAATGAAGTGCTGGTGCGAATTAAGAAAAACTGATGATTCAACAAAAAACCGCCGTGAGGCGGTTTTTTGTTGGAGCAGCTAACGATCCAAATCAGATTAAACATTAAGATTCATCTTCGTTCCACCATCGGAGTTGAGTCACTTTTGGGCTGTTTAGCAAGATGCTTTCTATGGCTGTTGCTAGTTTCTCAACAGCAGGCTCAATATCAATTTTAGAAAATAAATTAGCGAAGAAAGGTGTAGATGCTTCTATAAAGCAAAGAAAGCCATTATCGAACTCTTCATAGTTGCCACAACCAATCCAAAGGGTGAATTTAGGATTGTCTAGTGAGACCATCCAGCCCCAGTCCTCAGCAATGACATTTTTAATTGTAAATCCATCGGCGGTTAATTCTTTGGCTAAGAAGTCGGCCAATCTTTTGCCGTACCTATTCGGGTTAACAGTTTCAAATTCATCATCATAAGGTGGGAAATGTGGCGATACAAATTCAAGATGGGTCCGCATTTGGTTCTTTTGAAATGACGATAAGATTTAAGATAAATATCTGTTTTTGGCCGACAGCAGTCCGTCGCCATTTCGCCTAGTCTAATCTTCTTTCCTCGTCGTAGCAGCTTGCGCGTACCGCGTGGTGTTTCGGTGCGACGGCTGTGTCCTGGGTAAATTTCAGCGCAGTGTGTCTTTCGCTGTTCGCGTTGCGCCAATTCACATGCTGGCATATATACACGCCTAGGTATCGCTGTGAAATCTATGAAAATCAAAGCTTCTGCGGCTATACCCATTGCTACAAGTTGGCGAAGAGGGCTTTTCATCACCATCTCACGGGCTTTGACTTGAATCTTGCGCTCAGCAAAAACCCCGCTGGCGCGGGGTTTTGTTTGGTTCAGGGTGAAGCCCAGTATGTTTACAACTTGATGCGCTCGGCTAGATAAGCTTTCACTTGCTCGGCATCGGCGGCGATGGCGTCAAAGCGCTGTGGTAGCTCTTCGAGACCGGCCAAACCAGCTGGCCGGGCTGGCGGTTGATTCAGGGCTTCGAGCATGGTGGTTTCAAACTTGGCCGGCAGGGCGGTTTCCATAATTACCATCGGAACGGCCGGGTTGCGGTGCGCTTTAGCGGCTTTGTAGCCATCGGCGGTGTGCGGATCGATCTGTACGCCAAATTGGGCGAATACTTCGCGGATATGCGCCACGCGGTCGGCGTGGGTGCTGGCTTCGGATTTAAAGCCATACACATCGCGCATGCGGGCAAAGTCTTCGGCTGGCAGATCAAAGCCACCACCGCTTTCTACTGCTTGCCACATGGCGGCCAGCTTGCTGGCATCGCGCCCCAGCAGATCAAACACAAAGCGCTCCAGATTCGAGGCTTTGGTGATGTCCATGGATGGGCTGGTGGTTTCGTAGGTGCGATCGAGCCCGCGAGGGTGGTAGCCGCCGGTTTTGAAGAATTCGTCCAGCACGTCGTTTTCGTTGGTGGCCACGATCAGCTGACCAATCGGCAAGCCCATCTGGCGGGCGATATGGCCGGCGCAGATATTGCCGAAATTGCCCGATGGCACACAGAAATCGACGCTATCGCCCACGGCACGGCCGGTGGCGGCGATAGTGGCGAAATAGCCTTTGAAGTAATACACCACCTGCGCCACGATGCGGCCCCAGTTGATCGAATTGACCGCGCCGATTTTGTATTTGGCTTTGTAGGCCGCGTCTTTGTTCACGTCTTTGACGATGTCTTGGCAGGCATCGAAAAAGCCGTGGACGGACAGGTTGTAGATGTTGTCATCTTGCAGGCTAAACATCTGCGCGCGCTGGAAGGGACTCATTTTGCCAAACGGCGACAGCATAAAGACATTCACGCCTTTTTTGCCGCGCATGGCGTATTCAGCCGCCGAGCCGGTATCGCCTGAAGTCGCGCCCAGAATATTCACTTGCTCGCCCTTGGCGGCCAGCACGTATTCAAACAGATTGCCCAAGAGCTGCATGGCCATGTCTTTGAAAGCCAGCGTCGGGCCGTTCGACAGCTCTTGCACGTACAGCGTGTCATCGAGCTTAATCACCGGCGTGATCTGATCGGCATCGCTGGCATTGCGGCCATTGCAGTACACGGCCGCGGTGTAGGTTTTGTCGATCAGCGCTTTCAAGTCGGCCGCCGGAATGTCATCCACAAAGCGGCTGATCACGGCAAAAGCCAAGTCGCGGTAGTTCAATGTGGCCAGCTGCGCGAGCTCGGCGGTGGCAAACTGCGGGTAGCTTTCCGGAATCGACAAACCACCATCGGCCATCAGGCCACCAAGCAGGATATCGCTAAATTGCTGGGCGGCAACGCCACCGCGGGTAGAGATGTATTTCATGGGTATAGGCCCGTGATGTTTATTTTGATTGATCTGTGTGTAGATACCTTGGCTGGGTATCATTGAGTGGTGGTCTTTTTCTCACCGCTTTGCAGTTGCTCTTTTAGAATCGCGGAAGCGCAAGCAAAAGCGAGCTGCATGGTCTTACCGCCAATCTGTTTTTTGCTGGTTTCCGCACTTAACTGCGTATTTGCATCCGCACTGAGTAAAACCGCTTTAAGTTGTGGGTCGCGGATGAGGTTGCCCCCAACGCAATTGCAGAGCGATTTTTGATCCAGCGTGAGATCAAATTGAGCTAAGTTTTTGCCCAGTGAGGCAAGGCCACTGGCATCGCGCATGCATGAACTGACCAGTGCATAGCGGAAAATATCCAGTTTCAGCTCATCGGTATTGGCTTTTTCATCCGCAAAAGCAAAACCAGTCAGTGTGCAGCTCAGCAGTAATGTGATCAGTCGATGGCGTAAAAGCACACGCATAAAGCACCTTGTGTAGGAAAAGAGCGGCATTAAAGCGCCGCTCATAGCCAAATTAACCGTTTAAGTGTTCCAGACGCAATTTCACAATCTTGCCATTGCACGACGCCAGTGCTTCGATCTTGGCGATGGCGGCGTTGACGTTTTTCTCGACCGCGGTATGGGTCACGATCACGATCTCGGCGCTGTCACCGGCGGGTTTTTGCAGCATGGCATCCACAGAAATCTGGCCTTCGGCGAGGATGGTGGTGACATCGGCCAGTACACCCGGCAGGTCTTTCACGCTCAGGCGCAGGTAGTAGCAGGTTTCGACTTCGTCGATCGGCAGAATCGGCAGATTGGCCATCGCGCTAGGCTGGAAGGCCAGATGCGGTACGCGGTGCTCTGGGTCGGCGGTGTGCAGGCGGGTGATATCAACCAGGTCGGCAATCACCGAAGACGCGGTCGGCTCGGCGCCGGCGCCCGGGCCGTAATACATGGTGGCGCCCACAGCATCGCCTTTCACCAGTACGGCATTCATCACGCCATCCACATTGGCAATCAGGCGGCCAGCCGGAATCAGGGTGGGGGATACGCGCAGCTCGATGCCGTTTTCGCGGCGGCGGGTCATGCCCAGCAGCTTGATGCGATAGCCGAGTTCGGCGGCGTATTTGATGTCGGCGGCTTCCAGTTTGCTGATGCCTTCCAGGTAGGCTTTATCGAACTGCACCGGAATACCAAATGCAATCGCGCTCATGATGGTGAGCTTGTGCGCGGCATCGTGGCCTTCGATGTCAAACGTTGGGTCCGCCTCGGCGTAGCCTAGGCGTTGGGCTTCAGCCAGTACGTCGGCAAAGGCGGAGCCTTTATCACGCATTTCGGTCAGGATGAAGTTGGAAGTGCCGTTGATAATGCCGGCTACCCATTCGATCTGGTTGGCAGTCAGGCCTTCGCGCAGCGCCTTGATCACCGGAATCCCGCCCGCAACGGCGGCTTCAAACGCGACCATCACGCCTTTGGCTTGTGCTTTGGCGAAGATTTCGTTGCCGTATTCGGCAATCAGTTTTTTATTGGCGGTAACAACGTGTTTGCCGTTTTCGATTGCGGCCAGCACCACGTCTTTGGCAATGGTGGTGCCACCGATCAATTCCACCACGATGTCGATCTCGGGGTGGTTTACCACGTCCATCGCGTTGTCGGTGATGATGACGTCATCGCCACACAATTCTTTGGCACGCGCCAGATCACGGTTGGCGGCCATTTTGACCACGATAGGGCGGCCAGCACGGCGGGCGATTTCATTGGCGTTGCGTTGCAATACGGTGGCAGTGCCGCCACCAACAGTGCCGACACCACACAGGCCTACGTTAATTGCTTTCATGTTCATTTCCTTGCAAGCCGAGGTCGAGCCTCGCAGTTTTTACGAATAGGGTGCTTATTTGCTGGCAAATTCGCCCGTGCCATGCCGTTTGCGCCAATTTTGCAAGAAGCGGGCCACACGGCTCAGCGCTTCGGTCAGATCGTCGACATTCGGCAGGAAGACCACGCGGAAGTGATCGGGCTGATGCCAGTTAAAGCCAGTACCTTGTACCAGCAGTACTTTTTCTTCGGTGAGTAATTCCAGCATCAGCTGCTGATCGTCGCTCACCGGGTAAATGGCCGGATCCAGTTTCGGGAACATATACAAAGCCGCTTTCGGTTTGACGACACTCACGCCGGGAATGGCGTTGAGCATCTCGTAGGCGAGGTCGCGCTGCTTCGCCAGCCGGCCGCCTTCTTTAACCAGATCATCAATGCTCTGATAGCCGCCCAGGGCGGTTTGAATGGCGTATTGGGCCGGCACATTGGCGCACAAACGCATCGTGGCCAGCATATTCAGGCCTTCGATATAGTCTTTAGCCGGCTTTTTATTGCCCGACACAATCATCCAGCCAGCGCGGTAGCCGCACGCACGGTAGTTTTTAGACAGGCCATTGAAGGTGACAAACAGCACGTCATCGGCCAGCGAGGCGATGGAGGTGTGTTTCACGCCGTCGTACAGCACTTTGTCGTAGATTTCGTCGGCGTAAATAATCAGGCCATGCTCGCGCGCCAGCTCGATAATCTGCAGCAGCAATTCATCCGGATACAGCGCGCCGGTGGGGTTGTTCGGGTTGATCACCACAATCGCGCGGGTTTTGTCGGTGATTTTGGCGCGCATATCGTCAATCGATGGATACCACTGATTGCTCTCTTCACACACATAGTGGCGTGGCTTGCCGCCCGCCAGGCTGACTGCGGCCGTCCACAGCGGATAATCGGGGGCCGGCACCAGGACTTCATCGCCATTATTCAGTAGGGCCTGCATGCTCATCACGATCAGCTCGGATGCGCCATTGCCGATGTAAACATCGTCGACGGTGACATCTTTGATGTTTTTCTGCTGGGTGTAATGCATCACCGCTTTGCGGGCCTGAAACAGACCTTTGCTATCCACGTAGCCGGCGGCATTGGATAGATTGCGGATCACGTCTTGCACCACTTCTTCGGGCGCATCAAAACCAAAGTTGGCCAGATTGCCAATATTGAGCTTGATAATGCGGTGGCCGTCCTCTTCCATCTGCCGCGCTCGCTCCGGGATCGGGCCGCGGATTTCGTAACAGACATTCAGCAATTTATTGGATTTGAGGATGGCTTCCATCGGGGTGGCGTCCGTGCGCTGGTTTTTCAGGGAAACCCCGTATTGTAGCGAAAGATTCGGTTGGCGGAACAAACAATTAAGTATCAATTCGCACAGCACACAGCCAGCAGGGCTTGCTTTAAAATGCCAGCCAGTTTGTTAGCGAGGTTTGCCATGAAATTGCACCAGTCCAAAGTCGAGCATTTAAACCAGATTACCGCCTACGATGCCGAATCGGTGCAGGTCAATGAAGTGCGACATGCCGGTAGCCTACTGATCTTGCCTGATGATCTGCAGCCATGGCGCCCAGCCAGCTTTGCCGAGCTAACAGCTGATGACTTTACCCAGTTGCTCGATTATCAACCCGAGCTGGTGCTGCTGGGGACTGGGGCGGCGATCCAGTTTCCGCATCCGCAGCTTTATGCGGCCTTGTCTGCCAAGCGCATCGGCGTGGATGTGATGGGCACGGGCGCACTCTGCCGCACCTTTAATGTGCTGGTGGCGGAAGATCGCCGCGTGCTGGCGCTGGTGTTGCATCGCTAAGCCAGCGCATGGGCAACTGATCAACGGTGAAATCGGCCACAGCGGGGCAAGTGGTATTACACCTGACAGATTTAAACGGCTGTTTTAAAGGCATTTGCCGGGCTGTTGTCTTATATCTACAGCCGTTTATTGCTTTATCTGAAAGAAAAAGACTCTGGTAAGATAAGAAACCAGTGCCGCGTTAGACGGCGCAGACAGACATGAGATGAAGGCAGTGGTGTTGCCGGGCTAACTGCTCTAACGCCAATTGCCGACTTTCACTTGCTCGTACCAGAGAGATTGGCAATGCCCATAGCCCTGTTAAAGTCGCTGACCTTGCGGCTGCGAATTGCCTTTATCGTCGTGGCCGCCACGACCCTGATCGCGGGTCTGGCGGCGTTTTGGGTTTTCCGCTCCGTCGATCAAACCTACAGCAATATTTCCCGCGAAAGCTATCCCGCAACCCGCGCCGTGGCCGGGCTGGAAACCAATAGTTTAGAGTTGGCTCTGGCCCTGCATCAGCTGTCCTCGGCCACCAATGATGCCGAGCGCCGCGAGGCTTTTCGCACTTTGCAGCAATTGCAGGGTGGCGCGCCACTGTATCTTGATGCCATCCGCGCCCTGAAGCTCACCGAATCGGGCCCCGCCGACATCAGCCGCTTGCAAAAACATTATCAGCTGCTGGCCAAACAAGCGGTCGAAACCAACCAAATCGTCACCGACCTGATCGAAATCGAAAAGCAAAACGCGGCAGTGCTGGCCCAAGTGGATGAGCAGCGTCAACAGTTCGAGCAAAAAATCGAGCCTTTGCTGCATAAGGCGCAGGAAGAAATGCTCTTGGCCACTGGCCGCGCCTCGGTGGCCGCTGGCCAGCAATGGGCCAAACTCACCGAGCAAGATCAAAACGAGCGCTTGGCCACCAATCTGATTCGGGCGGATATCTTTCGCCTGGCCAGCCTGATCGCCGTGGAGGGCGAAGAGGGCTATCGCCGCAAGGGGCCGGAAATCTTGGAACGGCTGGAAAAGCAATTTCAGCTCACTGATCCGGAGTTTCGCGATGAAGGGCTGAAAATGCTGAAAATCTTGCGCGGGCCGATGCGTTCGGTGTCGCGCGAGGCGCTTGGCGCGATGATGGATTTTTATCGCAACGCCAGCAAATTCAATCAGCGGGAAATGGCCGAACACAACCGGCAGGGTGATCTGATTACCCAAAGTGCCACCGCTTCAGTGGTGAATTTAGTCAATACCCAGGTACAAACCTTAACCGCCAGCGAGCAACTCAAAAGTGATTATCTGGAGTTAAGTAATACCTTGCGCCGCACGATCGCGGCCAAGAGCCCGCAAGAGCTGGCGCAAGGGCGTAAAGATTTCGCGCAGCTGTATCAGCATGCGCAGGCTGCGGGGCAAAAAATCGTGCTGCCACAGATTCGCAGTGGCCTAGGCCCAAGCCTGAATGCGGTGGTGATGCTGAACGAGCAATCGCGCAAGGTGTTTGAGCTGGCGCAGCGCCGGCTGACGCTAGAGGCGCTGCTGGAGAAAATCGCCCGCGAAAACACGCAGATTACGCAAGATTTCCTGCAAACCACGCAGCAGCTGGGGCAGGCCATTTCAGGCGCGCTGAGTGGCAAAGTGGTGTCGCTGGATCGGGATATTCGCAGCAGTAGTTGGTGGCTACTGGGCGCGGCTGGTTTGGCTGTGGTGGTGGCGTTGGTGATGGGCTGGTTTTATATCTCGAACAATATCAATCGCCGGCTGGAGCGTTTGGCGCAGTCGATGCGGCAATTGTCGGAAGGCGAATTGGCCGAGCCGATTATTGTGCAGGGCGATGACGAGATTTCCGATATCGAGCGTGGGGTGATGCAATTTCGCGCCTTGCTCCAGCAGCAAAATAGCCAGCAGCAAGCGCTGATCGAAGCGCGCGATGAGGCGCAGGCCGCGGCCAAGATCACGAGCGAATTCCTCGCCAATATGAGCCACGAAATCCGCACCCCGCTATCGGCTATTCTGGGCTATACGCAGCTGGTGAGCGAAACGCCATTATCGAGCTTGCAGCAGCAATACCTGACCCGGGCGCAAAGCTCGGCGCAGATGCTGTTGGGCGTGGTGAATGATGTGCTCGATTTCTCGAAAATCGAGGCGCATAAGCTCGAAGTCGAGCGCGAGCCTTTTGATCTGATGCAGCTCTTGAGCCAGCTGGCCGGTACGGTTGCCATTCAGGCGCAGGATAAAGATCTGCGCCTGAATTTCGAAATTGACCCGCGGGTACCGCATCAGTTGGTGGGCGATTCGCTGCGGCTGGGGCAGGTGCTGCTGAATCTACTCAATAACGCCGTGAAGTTTACCGAGCGCGGTGATGTGACTTTAAGCCTGATGCAAACGGCGGCTGAGGCGCATGCAGTAGAGCTGGCCTTTGCGGTGCGCGACTCAGGGATCGGGATTAACCCGCAAGCGCGTGAGCGGCTGTTTCAGCTCTTTAGTCAGGCCGATTCATCCACCACCCGCCGCTTTGGGGGCTCGGGGCTGGGGCTGGCGATTAGCCAGCAGCTGATTCAGTTGATGGGCGGCTGTATTGAGGTAGATAGTGAGCCGGGGCTGGGCTCCTGTTTCCGCTTTACGCTGCGGATGCCACGCGGCATGCAGGCAGTGAGCTTGCCGCAATTTAGCGAGCGCCATGCCGTAATCGCCGATCAAAATGAAGACCACGCCGCGCATTTGGCGCTGCATCTGGCAGCGCTGGGGATCAGCTCGACGGCGCTGAATAATCCGGCCCAGCTGGCGGCGTATTTCGAGGGCGGGCATCCGCTGGATCTTTTGTTGATTCAGCCGCAGTTTTGCCTGACTGATCAAGGCCCCTGTCCGCAGATTGTGGCGCAAGTGCAGGGCGGCTTGCCGCTCATACTGCTGTGCTACGGCGCGGATGATATGGCCAGCAGCCAGTTGCCAGCGTTTGGCGGCGCCCCGCTGATTAGTAAACCGTATATCCCGAGCCAGATTGTGCAGGCCGTGACGCAACAGCTGGCGCGTGACGAACGGGCGCTGGCCTTGGCGGTAGGGGCAGATGCCGGCATGGCGCTGTCCGGTTTGCGGGTGCTGCTGGTGGAAGACACCGATGTCTTGTTAGACCTGGGCGCCACAGTGCTGCGCAATCTGGGCGCGCAGGTAACGCCGGTGGGCAGTGGCAATGCCGCGATTGCGGCGCTGATGAGTATGCCGATTGATGTGGTGCTGATGGATGTGCAGATGCCGGAAATGGATGGGCGCGATACCACGCGCGCCATTCGGGCTCTGCCAGGCTTTGCCGACCTGCCAATTATTGCCCTGACCGCGCATGCGATGGAAGGCGAGCGCGAGCTGTGTTTGGCGGCCGGGATGAACGAGCATCTGAGCAAGCCAATTGATGCTCAAAAATTGCAGCAAGCTTTGCGGCCGTATTGCCGTGGCGATAGGCAAGGCGAAGCGGTGGCGCCGGCAGAAACTGCACTCATGGCGACCATGGCCCCGCTGACGGATGCAGACGCATTGCTGGATTTTCCCGCCGCTTTGCAGCAGATGGGCTCGTTAAAATTGCTGCATAAAATGTTGCCGCGCTTTGTTGAGCGCTTTTCTGATTGTGAGGCTGTGCTGCGCGGGCACTTGGCGGCCGGGCAGTTTGCTGATGCGCAGCGCTATGCGCATACCCTGAAGGGCGTGGCCGCCCAAGTTGCGGCGGGGCCAATTTATGCGCTGGCGGGCGAATTGGAGCTGCAATTGCAGGCCGGAGTGTTGCCCGACGAGGCGGCGTTGGTGCGGCTGGGGCAATTACAGGCGCAGGCTGGCGATTTGATTGCCCAGTGGTTGGCCAAACAGGAAGAAGCCACGCCGGTGTAAGTCGGTGGCTGGTGTCGGGTATCGTAATAAACAGGCCGGGAATATTGCCCGGCCGCAGATTGATGACCACCCCCACTCGCTAAGCGAGGCTCCTCTCATGGAGGGGACGGGAGGGGTGGGAATAGAACATCAAGGCTGCAGATTCAGAACCATATTTCCTCGGCTCGGCCATGCCGAGACTTGAAGCATATAGTTCTTCCGCTGGGTTAGCGGCCTGGGGCTGGGTATATCGCCCGGCCTTTTTATTGATAATGCTTTCAGTCTGATACGTTAGGTGGGTATTAATCTTCTTCGCCCAAGAAGCCGCCACTTTGATGCGCCCACAGCCGCGCATAAATGCCATTGTGTGCCAGCAGCTGCGCGTGCGTGCCTTCCTCGACAATCCGCCCCTGATCCAGCACGATCAACCGATCCATCGCCATAATCGTTGACAGCCGATGGGCGATGGCGACCACGGTTTTGCCTTCCATGAGCTGATACAGGCTGTGCTGAATGGCGGCTTCTACTTCCGAATCGAGCGCGCTGGTGGCTTCATCCAGCAGCAAAATCGGGGCGTTTTTCAGCATCACCCGTGCAATCGCAATCCGCTGGCGTTGACCGCCCGAGAGCTTCACCCCGCGCTCGCCCACATGCGCATCGTAGCCTTGTCGACCCTGCGGGTCGGTGAGCTGAGCGATAAAATCATGCACTTCCGCGCGGCGGGCGGCATCGATCATGTCTGCATCACTGGCATCAGGCTGGCCGTACAGAATGTTATCGCGTACCGAGCGGTGCAAGAGCGAGGTGTCTTGCGTGACCATCCCGATCTGCCGGCGCAGGCTATCTTGCGTCACCGCGGCGATATTCTGCCCATCGATGCAGATCTCGCCCGCCTGCAGATCATAAAAGCGCAGCAGTAAATTCACGATGGTGGATTTGCCCGCGCCCGAGCGCCCAACCAGCCCGATTTTCTCGCCAGGCTGAATGCGTAGATTCAGCGCATCCACCACGGGTTTGCTATCGGGGCCATATGCAAAGCGCACTTGCTTAAATTCGATCAGGCCTGCGCGCACTTGCAGCGCCGGCGCTTCGGGCGCATCAAGCACCGTCGCTGGTTTGGCCAAGGTGTTCAGGCCATCTTGCACGGTGCCGATGTTTTCAAACAGCCCGGCCATTTCCCACATGATCCAGTGCGACATCCCACTCAGGCGCAGCGCCATAGCGGTAGCGGCCGCCACCGCGCCCACCCCTAGCTCACCTTGCAACCACAACCACAGGGCAATACCGGCAGTGGCGGCGATCAGCAGCATGCTTAAGAGATGATTCACGATCTCGAACAGGCTCACCAGTCGCATCTGGCGGTGTACGGTGAGCATGAATTCCTGCATCGCGGTTTTCACAAAGCCCGCCTCGCGGTTGGCGTGCGAAAACAGTTTTACCGTCGTGATATTGGTGTAGGCATCGGTTACTCGCCCGGTCATGAGCGAGCGGGCATCGGCTTGGGCCTGCGAAACCCGGCTTAAGCGCGGCACAAAAAACACCATCACCGCAATATACAGCGCCAACCAGGCAAAAAATGGCCCCATCAGGCGCAGATCAAAGCCGCCGGCAACCACGGTCATGGTGACAAAATAAATCACCACAAACACCAGAATATCCATGCAGGTGAGCACGGTATCGCGTACCGCCAGCGCGGTTTGCATCACCTTGGCCGAAATCCGGCCGGCAAATTCATCCTGATAAAAGCTCATGCTCTGATTGAGCATCTGCCGGTGAAACTGCCAGCGCAAACGCATCGGGAAATTACCGGCCAGCGTTTGATGTTTGATCAGCGTTTGCAGCGCAATTAGCAATGGGCTGGCCAATAAAATACCCAAGAGCAGCAATAAATTGTGTTTTTGCAGCGCCCACAATTGCGCCGGCGGTGTATCGCTCAGCCATTCCACTACATTGCCGAGCATGCTGTAGAGCAGGGCTTCAAACGCGCCGGTGGCGGCGGTAAACAAGGCCAGCCACACAATATGCGCGCGTGCCCCTTGGGTGCAGCTCCACACAAAAGGCAGCAGCTGCGCCGGCCGGCGCGGGAGGTTTTCCGGGTAAGCGTCGATCAGGCGTTCAAAGTAATTAAACATTGGCAGGCGCAGAGGCGGTCAATAATTGAATAAACACCATCATACGCTGAGATGGCTGGCCCCGACCATACTCTAGCTCTGATGCTGGGGTATATGCCCAAGAATATTATTATTTAATTCCTTTGGCTGTATACATGGCAGGGGTATATAGAGGCTGAAGCAGCCAGGTGAGTTGCAGATGTACGTAGGCATGGCCACGCTGAGGAAAGTAGCCAGATATTGCGGTAAAACCTAATTGCGGTTGGCTGATTTTGTTTTTTATATGTTTATTAGAATTTAATTCTATTGTTTTCTTTGTGGTTAATAAAAAATTAACGTCTGATTTTTTATTGATAAACAGCAACTTGTTTTTGTGTCATTTAATCGTTATTAAAACGTCATTATTGCGACCTAAGCTCCCCAGCTCAGTTTCACCACTATAAAACACAGGGAGCAATGATGAAAATTCGCGTTATATCGGGTGCGATTTGCAGCGCACTGACACTGACTTTGGCCGCGTGCGGTGGTTCAACTGAGCCTACCCCAGCCACACCAACCCCTACCCCGGCTGCGGGCGATGCCGCACCCGCAGATGGTACTAAAGTAAATCTGGCGGTGTTGGGTACGACGGATATCCACACAAACATCATGAGTTATGACTACTACAAAACCACAGAAGATAAAGCAATCGGTTTTGAACGCACCGCCACCCTGATTGATCAAGCTCGCAAGGAAAACCCCAACAATCTGCTGCTGGATGATGGCGATACCATTCAAGGTACTTCTTTGGGTGATTACCAAGCGCTGGTGAGCCCTGTGGCCTGTGGCACCAAGCTGGCAGTGTATAAGGCCATGAGCCTGATGGGTTATGATGCGGCCAATATCGGTAACCATGAATTCAATTACGGCTTGCCGTTCCTGTCGCAAGTTACCGGCACCAATATGCGGATTGCTGGCGCGGATAACGCTAAAAATTGTGCGGGCCCTGGTTTCCCGCTGGTGCTGTCAAATGCGCTGAATAAAAATGACAACCAGCCTATCTTCAAGCCTTATGTGATTCTGGAGCGTAGTTTTACCGCCGCCGATGGCAAACCGGTGAAACTGAAAGTGGGGGTGATTGGCTTTACCCCAACGCAAATCACCATGTGGGATAAGTTGCACCTGGATGGCAAGGTGGTGACGCAAAGCGCCAAAGCAGCCGCAGATAAATATGTGCCGGAAATGAAAAAGGCCGGTGCGGACATTATTATTGCGGTGGCTCACGGCGGGATTGATGACAAAGCTTATGCGGCAGATACCGAAAACCCGGTGAATTACCTTTCAACCGTACCGGGCGTGACCGCGATTATCTCTGGCCACTCGCATAGTTTCTTCCCGGATGGCAGCAACTACAGCAATCTGAAAAACATCGATAACAAGAAAGGTCTGGTGAACGGTATTCCAACCGTGATGTCCGGCTTCTGGGGTAAAGCCTTGGGGGTGATCAAGCTGAACCTGCAATACGATGCTGCTACTAAAGCCTGGAAAACTGCGCCGACTTCCTACTCTGAGCTGAAATACATCAATCCAGCTGATGACAAAACCGGCAACACCAAGGTTGTGCCAGAGGGCAAGCCGGAAATCGGTAAATTGATTGAGGCGGAGCACAAAGCCACGATCAATTATGTGAATTCACCAGTGGGTACGTCAGAGCTGCGCATCAGTTCCTTCTTTGCCCAGGTTGGTCCAACCGCGGCAATGCGCCTGATTAACTTGGCGCAGATCGACTATGTGAAAACCTTTGTGAAAAACAATCTGCCGCAGTACTCCAATCTGCCCGTATTGTCAGCGGCTGCGCCGTTCAAGGTGAATTTCCGTGGTACTGGCTTTACTGATATTGCAGCGGGCCCCGTGGCAATTAAAAACGTAGCCGACCTGTACCTGTACCCTAATACGCTGCAAGCGGTGAAGATTACGGGGGCTGATGTGAAAGCTTGGCTGGAAGTATCTGCGAAGCAGTTCAATCAGATTGACCCGAACAGCACGAGCGACCAGCTGCTGATCTCGACGTTCCCATCGTACAACTTTGACCAGATCGAAGGAGTTACCTACGAAATCGACGTTACCAAGCCAATCGGTAGCCGGATTGTGAATCTGCAATTGAATGGCAAGCCATTCGATCCAGCGCAGGAAGTGATCGTGGCAACCAATAACTACCGCGCTGGCGGCGGTGGTGGTTTCCCACTGTCTGCAAACCAGTCGATCATCGTGGCGCAAGACGCAAACCGCGACATCATCGTTGATTACATCAAAGCGCAGAAAAATCTGACGCAGGCGAATCAAGGGGCGAAACCCAACTGGAAATTCGTGACCGTTGTGACCAAGGGGAATGTGCTGCTCAATAGCTCATCGGATGCGAATGCGCTGAATGTGGCTAAGCAAGATGGCATTACTCACCTCACTAAATACAAAGATGGCGCCGTGAGCTTCACGAATGGCCAACTGGTGTTTGGTGCTGATGCGACGTCGGCGGTGTACAAGGTTGATCTGAGCTACGGTTCGCTGAATTAATCTAGGCTGGGAAAGGAGTCGGCCCGCTTGGCTGTGATGGTCAAGCGGGCCAATTTTGTTATGTTGCAGAAGAAAAAAATCATTGTGGGTATGCTCGTTGGTGCCGTGTTGGCCGGGGCAGCCTATGGCTGGACTGAACACCAGCGACAACTGGCTTTGGCTACCCCGGCGGAACAAGTTACCGCCCTGATGGTGAATATGAGCGCCGATCAGGCGAGCGCGGTACAGCTGAGGCGTCTCGTTGAGCATGGACATCCGCTGGCATTGCGCTTGCTGGCACGTGACTATCATCTGCGTGGGGATAAAGCGAGCCAAGTCCAAGCACTAGCCTGGTACCAACAAGCCGCCGCGGCTGGCGATCATACGGCTAGTTATGAATTGGCGGCGATGTTGGTACAAGGCCAGCAGTCTGCGGCTGACCCTGTGCAGGCGCGGCATTGGTTGGCGAAGGCTGCCGATTTGCCGGCGGCGCAATTTCTGCTGGGGCAATTGATGCGGCAAGGTTTGGGTGGCGCTAAAGATGAAGCGGCTGGGCGGGCTTTGATTGAAAAGGCCGCTCACGCTGGTGACCGGCAGGCGCTGTATACCCTGGCCAATTGGTATCGCTATGCGGATGGCAAGCCGCGCGATGAAGCACAGGCGGTGCGACTGTATCAGCAGGCGGCCAATCGGCAATATCCGCCGGCGTTGCAAGATTTGGCTTTAGCCTATGAATTTGGCGAGCTGGGGCTGGAGGTTAACCCTGAGCGGGCTAGCCAGCTGCGTAATATGGCGTTGCATATTGCCAGCTGTAAAGACAGTCATACCGCCTTGGTGCGCTTTTTTTAGTCGGGAGTTTGGCCTTCTTGTGTTTGGCATAGAAGGTGAGCTCGGGCGCAGAGGGGCTGAACCCTGATTGGGGGGATGAGGATTCAAGGCAATAAAAAACGGCAGCCGCAGCTGCCGTTTTTGTTGGCTTATACCAAGCCGATTACTTGGTGTTGTCAACCACGATCTGGCCGTTGAACTTTACTTGGCCGCGGAAGAAGTAATCTACGCAGGCTTTGTAGTCGCCGGTATTGGCCAGGCTAAATGGGGTTTGGTAGCTCACCAACTGACACGCCCACGATACGCCACCTGGGTTGTTGCCGTTGTAGCCCCAGTTTTTGTCCAGATAGGTTTTGGTGGCCGCGGCTGAGCCATCGGTAAAGCCTTTTGATGTGCCGCAAGTCAGTTGCTCGTTGCTGATATCAATGCCCAGCTCTTTGGTGAACTCTTTGTACGCCGCGATCCGGTTCAGCGATTGCTGCGCTTCCGAGCCTTTGCCACACTCGATACCACCATTAATGATGTAGGTGGTAGCGCCAAAGCCAGGTTTCATATTGTTGGCAATATCAACCTGATTTGGCTGCCAGGTGCCATCAACAACCCAAGTCATTGGTGGTTTTGGCGATTGTGGGTAGACGGCAAACCAGATGGCAGAGGCGAAGTTCATCCAGGTGTCTGCCACCAGGCCTGGATTGTCGAGCAAGACATTCACGTCACCGTACAGCGATTTGCTGAATGGGCCGTAATTGTAGTTCCAAGACAATTGCTTCGAGCCGCGACCGAAGTAGCTAAAGTACTGGCCTTGGGCGTTTTTACCGCACGGATAGAAGATCGAGAAGATCGAGCCACCTGCGCCGTTAAAGCAGTCTTGGTAACCACCCACACCCGAACCTTCTTGCATGCCTTGTTCACGCAGGAACCACAGGCCTTGGCGGAAGGTTGGAATTGCGGTGTTTTGCTCCATAGTGGCCAATACGGCGTTGTTCTGATCGGCGTAGCCGCGGGCCGTGGCCGGCGTCAGTGCAGGCCAGTTGGCGCCAGTTTCTTGCGCAAAGTGCGCAAATGAAGTGGCCAGCAGTTTTTTACAGATCAGGTCTGAATCGCGACCATCGGTGTAGGTTTTGCAATAAGCCGGGAATTTAGCCACGCCTTTGAGCAGATTTTCGTAGGTGTATTTCACATTGCGCACTGGGAAGAAGTAATCAAACTTCGCCCGTGGCAATACGCGCTCAACGCGTTGTACGTTATCTGGGTTGCTGGCTAACCCTGGTGCCACCGCATCGACCACGCTATCGGCGCGTACTTGCAGCGCTTCGCGAATGCGGTCGATGGTTTGGGCATCGCCACCGGCTTGGCTATACAGCGCACGTTCAGCCGCGGTGAATTGGGCGTCAGTTGGGTAGCCCGCTGGCGCGGTAATGTAGGTAATTTGTGGTTTGTAGGCGGCTGGTGCGCTAGTTGGCGCAGCCGTTGGGCCTGCGGTGACCACTGGGGTTGGCGCTACCGTTA
Organism: Chitinibacter sp. ZOR0017; assembly: GCF_000799095.1. Taxonomy (NCBI): domain Bacteria; kingdom Pseudomonadati; phylum Pseudomonadota; class Betaproteobacteria; order Neisseriales; family Chitinibacteraceae; genus Chitinibacter; species Chitinibacter sp. ZOR0017. Next base: position 160,893 of record NZ_JTLG01000017.1, read on the forward strand.
CCACAGGGGTGGCGGTCGGCGTGGCCGTTGGTTTTACCGTTACTACTGGTGTAGCAGTTGGCGTCGCAGTCACGACTGGCGTAGCGCTTGGCTTGGCCGTTGGGGTGGCGGTTACCACTGGCGTTGCTGTTGGAGCTACGGTCACAACGGGGGTTGCAGTTGGGGCAGGCGTGCTACCACCAGTGCTGCAGTTGCCGCCGGCTTTCCAGAGTGTTGGGGTCGCAGCTGGATTCCAGTTCGCGCCCACATAAGCGGTGTGAGTCGACAGGGCGGTATAGCTGGCGCCGCCAAAATTCACCACGTCGCCGGCTTTGTAGCTATTGCCTTCAACCCAAGCCGCGCAGCTGCCAGCAGCTGGTGGGATGGTAGGAGTAGCGCTTGGTTTAGCCGTTGGCGTGCTGGTTGGTACGCTTGTTGGGGCTGTAGTCGGCGCCGTCGTTGGCGCCGCAGTCACCACCGCGGTCGGAGCTGGTGTGCTGCCGGTGCTGTTGCCAACGAGTTCCCATGGGCCCCATTGTTCGGTGCCGGGGATGTTATTCAGTGTCCACCATTTGGCTTTGTAATCTTTGCCTTGGTAGCTCACAACTTGACCGCCGGTGTAAACCGTTTTGCTGTCCCAAGCGGTGGCGGCTAGGACCTGGGCCGAGCAGATGGCAGCCGGAATCGCAGCCAGCATCCATTTATTGAACTGGATCATCTTGATGTCTCCATCCTTCTTATGCCGGTCCTGACGGGCCGTGCTTTGTGTGAAAACGGCTTTTGCCGTGCCTGCCATAGTAAGCGAAGCTGACAAGCTTTGCCTAGTGTGTCAGCACACGTTTGTCGTTTTAATTCATCCACTTATTTAAATTACGGCAGTGTAATTTTCGAGATATTTATACGTCATTTTTGACTTTGATTCGGGTCAAATCTGAACCGAAAGCGACTTGAATTTAGGCGCATTCATTGCGCAGAAAAATAACGTTGGTATGAGGTTGGGTTGGCTTTAAGCTGCGGGCCAGGGCAGGGCGTCTAGTGAGCCTAAGCTCGCCAGCTGGGCGCTGCAAGCTGTGGTCAGAAAAGCTGTGCCACTGCTTGGTGGGCATTGGTAGTGATAGGTATGTTCGTGTAGGCTAAATACTAGCTCGTATGCATGCAGATACCCCCGGTCACTATCGCCGCCGCCATAGCGGCTGTCGCCGAGAATCGGGCTGCCCAGGCTTTTGAGCGTGACGCGCAACTGATGGGTGCGGCCGGTGAGCGGCTTGAGCGCAAACAGCCGTAAGCCTTCGCCGAGGCCATAACTAAAAAACTGCGTGATCGCCAGTTGCCCGCCTTCGCGCACCAGGCGGTAGCTACCGCCACGCCCTTTTTCGATGCCGCCGCGCACTTTGCCCTGTTTCTTACTGGGTTTGTGCGCGCTGATGGCCAGATAATATTTGCGAATCTGATGCTGGCTAAATAGCTCCCCCAGCGCGCTGGCAGCGGCGCTGCTGCGCGCAAGGAGCAAGAGCCCGGAGGTGAGTTTGTCCAGCCGGTGCACGGCATACAGCTCGGTTAAACCCGTTTGTGCGCGTACCAGCTGCACGAGGCCTGCGGTGCAATCCTGGCTGTGAAAGTCGAGCCCAGCGGGTTTATCCACCACGATAAAGTCGGGCTCTTGCGCCAGAATAGGGATAGTGATGCTCATAGCTGCTCTGGTGCTATCGATCAGGCGCTGCGCGCGCTAGCGAACTGATCGCCAAAATTAACCAGCAGCACGCCCACGACGATCAGGGCAGCGCCCGCGAGCCGTGGCCACGACAGCTCGCGCAGTGGCAAGCCCAGCCAGCCAAAACGGTCAAACAGCAAAGAGGCGATGACTTGTCCGGTGATAATCAGCGCCATCATCGAGGCCGCGCCGAGCTTGGGCGCGATCAGGGTGGTCCCAAACACGAACATCGCGCCCAGTAAACCGCCCGCCAGCATCCACGGCTCGGCTTTGGCGATGCCGGCCAATGCGCCCAGCTTTTGCCCACTGGCAAGGGCAATGAGCAGCAAAGTTACGCAACCCACTACGAACGACACCAGCGCCGCTAGCAAGGTGCTGCCCCCAATCATGGCTTTAAGCTGGTTATTAATGGCGGCCTGCAGTGGCACCACCAGCCCAATCACCAGAGCAAACAGAGCGTAAAAGCTATTCATGGGGCGGCTATCCGAAAAGAAATCAGGCCCCGATTGTACTGGCTTGGCTGATTTTTGCCGCAAAATTTGCTATCAAGGTAAGCGGGAGTCCGTACAATAGCGGAGCTTTTTTGACCCGAGACGGACCTGATCATGCAGCACTTAACCCCTGTTGAACTGAGCCAGTGGCTAGCCGATGCCGAGCGAGTGGCACCCAATTTGCTGGATGTGCGTGAACCATGGGAATTTGCCCTGTGCCAAATCCCCGGCAGCATCAATATTCCGATGGGTCATATCCCGAGCGAGCAAGCGCGGCTAGATCCGGATGCCTGCTATGTGGTGATCTGCCATCACGGCGTGCGTAGCTATCAGGTGGCCGGCTTTCTGGAGCGGCAGGGGTTTGCTGAAATGATCAATCTGGATGGTGGCGTGGCGGCGTGGGCCGATGAAGTTGACCCGACGATGGCGCGTTATTAAGTAAATTAAATACCCCTAGGTATGTGCCCAGGGGCTAATAAAATAAAGGCGGCTAGGCCAATACCCATGGAATTACGCCGAATCGAAGAGTTTCTATCGCTGCTCGAACATGAGCTGGCGCACAACCCCGATCTGTATGCCGACATGCGCGCGGTGATGCAGTTCGAGCCCTATGATTTCCTACCCTGGCTGCCTTTGCTGGATATTGCGATCGAAAAGCTGGGCGATCTGCCCACCGTGGTGAAATGGCTAACCTGCCCGCATCACGATCTGCACGGCGCCGCGCCCGCTACCTTGGTGGGCACGGAAAACGGCGTTGAGCTGGCGCGCCAGCTGCTGCTGCAATACGACCCGTTGCCGCCGTGGCGGCAAGCCGGCGCCGAATAAGCGCACTCATTCAACTGATTTAGAACTTAAACCTCTTTTGCGCTTCAGCACATGCTGGCGGCGAGCCTGCGCTAGTGATTATGCGCGCAGGCTAAAGCGCCAAGCGTGAAGGGTGACGGCTTAGTGGCCGTAGCCGTCCGGTTTGCTTTTATAAAAGGTAATGGTTTGGGCATTGGCCGTCGTCGGCGGTGGCGATTTCAGGATATGTGATTTCATCTTGCCGACCACATGCATTTCGCACGGTTTACAGTCAAATTCCAGCCGGTAACTTTCGCTGCCTGAGCTCAGCGTCATCGGTTCGGCGCGAATCTGCCCTTTTACCCCGATCACCCCTTTGGCCTGTTTCGGACACAGATTGAACGAAAAGCGCAGGCAATGTTTGGTAACCATCAGCGGTACTTCGCCGGCTTCTTCGTGCGCCTCGTAGGCGGCAGCAATCAATTTAACCCCATGCTTGGCGTAAAACTCGCGTGCTTTGGCGTTGTAAACATTGCCCAGAAACGACAGAGTGTCTTCGGGATACACCGGCGGCGGGTTGAGCTCGGCTTTGCGCTCGGGCCGCACCCAAGCGGCGCTGCGGGCTGCCTCTAATCGCTCCACCGCCTCGCGGCGCAGTGCATTAATCACCGACGCGGGCGCAAACCAGGGTTGGGTTAGATTGAGCGCCACGTCTTCGGCGTAAAACATCGTGTTGCCCAATTTGGCCAGATTATCGCGCAGCGTGCTCCAAGCTTTGTCGGCATTTTGCGCGATTTCGAGCGCCAGCTCGACTTGCGCGGTGGCCGTGCAGCCGTCGGCGTCGGTCATCGTCAGTGCCAGCCCAGAGCTGGTTTCATTCAAGGTGAGCCAAGCGCCGATTTTGCGCTCGGCCGATTTTTTCGTCAGCGCCTGCTCCCACGCGTGATCGCGGTTGCGGTGGATGGGCGTACCGGCTTTCAGACCAACCAATTCGCTCATCATTTCATTCGGGAACACGCGCCAGATGCCGGCAGCTTTATTCGCGGCTTCCACGGTATTGGCTTGCACACCGATCACTTCACGTTTTTTCATGAAGTTCAGCCCGTCGCCATTGCTCATCGCGTCGTTCTGATCGGCGACTTCCAGCTCGAAATACTTATCGGTCACCTTGGTGACAGTGCCGAGCGGCACGCCAACGTATTTCGGTGAATCAAAGGCGCCGATGTCTTCTTTACGGCCGGTGGCAAAATAATCGGTGTGGCCGCGGTGGAACGATTTATCCACGTTCGGGCGGAAAAACAGCTCGGTGCGCCCACTGGAAGCTGGGGCAAATTCGCTGCGCTCGGCCATGATTTCGTCGAGCAGCAGGCGATAATGTGCGGTGATGTTTTTCACATACTGCAGGTCTTTGTAGCGGCCTTCGATCTTGAACGAGCGCACGCCCGCGTCGATCAGCGCTTCCAGATTATTGGTCTGGTCATTGTCTTTCATCGACAGCAGATGCTTGTCGAACGCGACGACACGGCCATTTTGATCGGTCAGCGTGTACGGCAATCGACAGGCTTGCGAGCAATCGCCACGATTGGCGCTGCGGCCAGTGTGCGCGTGGCTGATATTGCACTGGCCCGAAAACGCCACACACAGCGCGCCGTGAATAAAGTATTCAATCGTGGCGCGATCACCCATGTAATCACTGATCTGTTTGACCTTGCCCAAGCCCAGCTCGCGCGCCAACACCACTTGCGAAAAGCCTGCGTCGGCCAAAAAGGCGGCTTTTTCGGGGGTGCGAATATCGCATTGTGTGCTGGCGTGCAACTGAATCGGTGGAATATCCAGGGCCAGCACGCCCATGTCTTGCACGATTAGCGCATCCACACCCGCGTTGTAGAGCTCAATAATCTGCTGGCGCGCCGGCTCAAGCTCGGAGTCATGCAAAATCGTATTGAGCGTCACGAAAATCCGTGCGTGATAACGATGGGCAAATTCAACCAGCCCGGCAATATCCGCCACCGAATTGGCGGCATTATGCCGCGCGCCAAAGCCCGGTCCGCCGATATACACGGCATCGGCGCCATGCAGGATGGCTTCGCGGCCGATTTCGGCGGTTTTGGCCGGGGCAAGCAATTCGAGTTGGTGCGGCAACAGCATGGGTCAATCCGGTATGTGAAGCATTAAGGCGCGGAAGTATAGCGGAATCAAAGGCTTGTGCGGCAGATTTGCCAAGGAAATTCTTCACTTTAGCCGGCTAGCGGCTGCGGGATTTGCTGCTGGTTTTTTCGCGATACATGGCCTGATCGGCCTGCGCGATTAAGGCATCGGCGGTGAGTGGCGCAGGGCCGCCAAATGCAGCGCAGCCCACGCTGAAGGTCACGCCGTATTCCTGTGCTAGCGGCCTGGCCCGCTGACAGAGGGCCAGTATCCATTGCTGCGGGTTTTGCGCGCCCAACAGCGCCACAAATTCATCGCCGCCCAAGCGGTACGCCACCACATCGGGGGCCTGAATATAGTGCGCGCAGCGCTTGAGCACTTCGTCGCCCACTTCATGGCCAAAGCGATCATTCACGGGCTTAAAATTATTCACATCGATATAGAGTAGGGTGCCGCTTTCGCCGGCAGCGATTTTTGCTTGTAAGGTTTCAAACAGGGCGCGGCGATTGCCCAGTTGTGTGAGCTCATCGCTATAGGCTTGCTGATACAAAGTTTGCTGCAGCGCCTGGCTGCGCTGATTTTCGCTATGGAGCTGGGCGATCAGGTGATTGCGATCGTGCATCACCCGGACAAAAGCAATGCCGATCAGGCAAAAGCCCACTGCAAACAAGATGTCATCCAGAATATCGGCGTTGTGCCCCCAAAAGCCCTGGCCCTGATGCAAACCATCGATGTAATCAAACACATGACCTAGCCAATAAATCAGCACGCCGATCAGAAAAGGCCGCAATAAGCGCTCTTGATAACTAAAGCGCCGCCAGATCACCACCAGCACCAAGCTGGTGATCAGCAAGCCGTAAAAATCGTGCACATCCGGCAGCGGGATAAACTCCAGCAGCGCCCGCACCCCCAGCAGCAATACCAGCCATTGCCAGGTTGTGATTTTATCCATCCCTACTCACCGCGTTGGAAATGACCTCAGGGTGAGGTCGGCTCTGGCAGTATAGCTGCTGGGGTGGCTAAATATGTCGATGTTTGATTGCTTTGGGTCAGGCTTTTTAAAGATTTTGTTGGGAATTTTTGCGTGAGTATATGCTGGAATGCTAATTTATACCGGCGCTATATCCGTATACCACCAAGGGGTATTGAGGCTTTTCTGTTGTATTGATGCAGAAAAAAACCAGTGGCTGGGGTTTTGTCAAAAGGCTGCCTAAAAAATGCGCTACATTCGGGCTGTCGCGAATCTGAATTCCCTTCCAGCTGATGTCTACCCGCCCGCTTTTCCTGCTTCCTTTGCTGCTCGCCAGCAGTTTTCATACTGTCAGCTTTGCGGATGACCCGCGCACTTACGAGTTGAACGCCAGCGACGTGGCGCGAACATCTTTGCGTTATCGGGTGGCCGAGAGCGAGGCGCCGCGTGGCCCGCGCGAGATTGAAGAACAAACGGTGCAAACCTATTCGCTGCGGCATGTGCAGTATTTTGCGCTGGCCGATCAACTGGCCTACGCTGGGATTCAAGTCCCGTATCGCCAGATCGAACAGGATTTTCGCAATAGCCGCCGGCGGGGCGACGATCAGTCGGGGTTGGGCGACCCGATGCTGTCGTTTGGCATGGGCGTTTACCGCATGCCGGCGCTGAGCTGGGAAGAGCTAAAACGCTATAACCGCGATGGTTTCAGCAGCGGTTGCCAGCTGCTGGTGTCGCTACCGCTGGGCTCATATGACAGCCGGCGCGGCAGCAACCCGGGCAGCAATCGCTGGATGGTGATCCCGGAATGCCAGCTGGGCTACACCCAAGGGCGCTGGCTGGTGGAAGGCTTTGCCAGTATGAATTGGTTTTCGGATAACGACGATTACCGCGGCGGCACCTTTAGCCAAGACCCGCTCTACAACTTCAAACTCAGCACCAGTTATGGCTCGATGCGCGATTACTGGCTGGCAGTCTCGGCCGAATATCACCACGGCGGCGCCACTACCCGGCTAGGGCGGGCGGATAACAACGGCGAAAATGATTGGGATGGTGAAGTGGCGCTGTATTACAACTTTGGCGGCGGCAATAGCATGAAGCTGTTTGCCGAATGGCCACTGAGCAATTCGGCCGGTACTAGCAAATCCCGTAATTTCTCCGTGGTGATGTCGCATACTTGGCGCTGATATACCTCGGTGGGTATATTTCCAAACGCATTGCTGCGTAATGGCTTAAGAGCGATACCCTGCTAGTTAGGCGCGCCATAGCGCAGCAAAATCGGCGGCGCCTGGGTGGCGAGTTGGCGGATTGCCTGTTTGAGCTGCTCGGCCGGGACTTGCGGATTGCTGCTGAGCAGGCAATAGGTGTCGCGAATATCCAGCGTTTGCACAATGGGTACGCGTTGCTGCGGCGCTTGCTGGCGGTTAAATTCATCCACGATCAGCCGGTTGACCACACTCAGATGCAATTGCCCGCTCTGGGTAAAACGCAGCAAGGCTTGCTGACTGGGGGAATCAATGCGGCGATACTGACCGCGCTGAAAGTAGGGCTCAAGCAGCGGGTAGCGAAACCCCAAGACCGTGCCAATGCTGCGATGCTCGCCCTGATCGAGCTTGAACGGCGCATGGGCATGCTGCGGGGCGTGGATAATGACATTTTCCTGCCGCAAAAAAAGGCTGCTCCAGCGTTCGGGCGGATAGCTGCGTTCTTGCCAGCTGGGGTTGGTGTGGCACCACAGATCGATCAGCCCTTGTTCTAGTGCTTGTGGCAGGCGTTTGCGGGGCAGCTGTAGCCATTCCGGCGTGGCATTCACATTGCGGGCAATTTGTAGCAACAGCTCGTAATACAGGCCCCCCACCGGCTCGCCATTATCGAGCACCACCTGCGGCGGCGCCCAGGCCGAATCCAGCGCAATGCGCAGCTTGAGGGGCTCGGCATGCGCGGCAAGGCTTAGCCAACACACTGACAACAGGCTGGCAAGCGGGCGAGAGAGCAGGCGGGAAAACACGAATACGGATCTTTTTCAGTCAAACAATATGCCATTGTAGTGGCCTTTGATGACATTTCCTACTGTAGATTACACGCGCAGCAAGGCTTCGCGCCCCGGTAGCCAGCGATCTAGGTGCGGCTGGGCCAGCGCAGGTTGATGCGCGAGGATGTCTTCGGCGGTGGCGCGGGCTTCTTCTAGCAGATCGGCGTCGGCTTCCAGATCGGCAAAGCGCAGCATCGGTACGCCCGATTGCCGCACCCCGGCCAGCTCGCCCGGGCCGCGAATCTGTAAATCCTGCCGGGCAATTTCAAAGCCATCGGTGTGCTCGTAAATCACTTTCAGCCGCGCTTTGGCGGTGTCGCCCAGCGGGCCGGTATACAGCAAGATACACAGGCTGGCATGGGCGCCGCGGCCCACGCGCCCGCGCAGCTGATGCAATTGCGAGAGCCCCATGCGCTCGGCGTGTTCGATCACCATCAGGCTGGCATTGGGAACATCTACACCCACCTCAATCACCGTGGTGGCCACCAGCACCTGCAGCTCGTTGCGGGCAAAAGCGGCCATGGTATTGGCTTTTTCATCAGGTTTCATCCGGCCATGCAGCAGGCCCACGGCAATGCCGGGTAGCTCTTCCACCAGCTGGGCGTGGGTGTCGACCGCGGTTTGGAGTTGCAAGGTTTCCGATTCTTCGATCAGCGGGCACACCCAGTACACTTGGCGGCCCTCGGCCACTTTGGCCGCGATGCGGGTGATGATTTCATCGCGGCGCGCGTCTGACACCAGTTTGGTCACAATCGGCGTGCGCCCCGGTGGCAGCTCATCGATGATGCTGACATCCAGATCGGCATAAAAACTCATCGCCAAGGTGCGCGGAATCGGAGTGGCACTCATCATCAGCTGATGCGGGCTGCCCCCTTTTTCGCGCAACGCCAAGCGTTGGGCCACGCCAAAGCGGTGTTGTTCATCCACAATCGCCAGCCCCAGCCGGTGCAGCGTTACGCTGGCCTGAAAGATGGCGTGCGTGCCCACCAGCAGCTGGCCGCTGCCGTCTTCCGCGGCGGCGAGCGCCGCGCGTTTTTCTTTGGCTTTCAGGCTGCCGGTCAGCCAGATCACGCGCACGCCCAGCGGGCTGAGCCACTGGCTGAGTTTTTGATAATGCTGCTCGGCCAGAATCTCGGTCGGCGCCAACATCGCTACCTGATAGCCGGCTTCAATCGCTTGGCACGCCGCCACGGCGGCGACAATGGTTTTGCCCGCGCCCACATCGCCTTGCAGCAGGCGCTGCATCGGGTGGGATTGCTGCAGATCTTGGGTGATTTCCAGCAAGACTTTTTTCTGCGCGCCCGTCAGGCCAAAGGGCAGATTGCCGACCAGCTGGGCGGCCAGCGCCCCGCTTGGTGCGATGACCGGCGCCGTACGTTCGCGGCGGATGGCGCGTGCCAAGCGCAGCGAGAGCTGCTGGGCCAGCAGCTCATCAAATTTCAGCCGCCGCCAGGCCGGATGAGTGCGGGCGGTGAGTAAAATCTGCGGGATATCCGGCGTGGGGTGGTGCAGCAATTTCACGCTGCTGGCAAAGTCGGGCAGCCCCAGTTCGTGTAGCAGTGGGGCGGGTAAAGTATCGGGCAGCGGGGTGCTAGCCAGCGCTTTGGCAATCAGCCCCGCCAGCTGGTGCTGCGCCAGCCCGGCGGTGGTGGGATACACCGGTGAGAGCGCGTCTTGCAGGCTGACTTCACCGCCGACGCGGATTTTCGGGTGCACCATTTCCGGGCCAAAATAGCCACGGCGGATTTCCCCATACAGCCGCACCCGTTTGCCGACGGCCAGCTGCTGGGCCTGACTCGGGTAGAAATTCAGTAGCCGCACCATCACACTGCCGGTGTCGTCTTTCACGCGGGCGACCAGTTGTTTGCGTGGCTTAAAGGTAACTTCGCAGGAGGTGACTTCGCCCTCGACCAGCGCAGCGCCACCCAGCGGCGCTTCGGCCAGCGGGTAAAGCTGGGTTTGATCTTCGTAGCGCAGGGGCAAATGCAGCACCAGATCCAGCGGGCGCTGGATGCCCAGCTTGGCCAGGCGGGCTTGCTGTGCGGCGGTGAGCTTGGCGAAATCCATTATGGAACAATCGTTCTGTAATGCGCCTACTGTAGCGGCAAATGCGCCGCAAGGCAATCAGCGCGCGGCTTAGCGCCGGATTTTGGCGAGAAAGCGATCCAGGCTGCGGCCAAAAGCTTGCCGATCGCTGGCGCTAAAAGGCGCGGGGCCACCCAGCTGTTGGCCGCTGCTGCGCAGGGTTTCCATAAAATCGCGCATATTCAGCCGCTCGCGGATATTTTCGGTGCTGTAAAATTCGCCGCGCGGATTGAGCGCCGCCACGCCATTGCCCACCACTTCGGCGGCCAGCGGAATATCGGCGGTAATCACCAAATCGCCGGGCAGGGCTTGGCTGGCGATCCAGTGGTCGGCCTCATCAAAGCCTTGCGCCACTTGCACCGCCCGGATCACTTTGGAAGGCGGCACCCGCAGCAGCTGATTGGCTACCAGCACCGTGGGCAATTGCAAGCGCTCGGCGGCGCGAAAGATGATTTCCTTGATCACCACCGGGCAGGCATCGGCATCGACCCATAGATGCGGTGGGCGGGTATCTGCCGCTAGGGTTTGATCGGTATGGTTTGCTGGCATATACCCTGCTTATTTTCCGGCCTGGCGGTCAGCGATTTTCTTGCGAATCAGCGGCAGGGCGGCCAGCGCCGCTTTTTCGCCTTCGAGAATGGCGACATTTTTCTGATCAAAATCGCTCGGGCCAATTTTGCCCACTTTCGGGGTGATCACCACATCGGCGCGGGCCAGCTCTTGCTCACCCAGTTTTTGCCCCATGATCACAATGGCCTGATTCATCATGCCCAGCGTGCTGGTGGATGATTTGCCACTGGCTTTGGCCGAGATATCCACCGCAATCACCAGATTGGCACCCAGCTCGCGGGCGGCATCCACCGGCACAGGGCTTACCACGCCGCCATCGACAAATTTGCGGCTGCCGATCACGGTGGGGGCAAAAATGCCGGGAATGCTGCTGGATGCGCGCACCGCCTGGCCCACATTGCCCCGGCTAAAGACCACCCGCGCACCGGTATCCAGATCGGTGGCCACGGCGGCGAAGGGCTTGGGTAATTTTTCAAATGGGCGATTGCCGATTTGCTGATTCACATAATCTTGCAGCTTTTGGCCTTTCACGAGGCCGCCGCCGAGTAAATTTACATCGCGAATCTGGCTTTCATCCAGCGCCACGGCTTTTTCTTGCAGGGCAAAGGCATCCAGCCCGCTGGCATACAGACTGCCCACCACGCTACCGGCGCTAGTACCGGTCACAATATCGATCTTAATGCCATTGGCTTGCAGCATTTTAATCACGCCGATATGGGCAAAGCCCTTGGCTGCACCACCGCCGAGCGCGAGACCGATTTTCACGGGCGCTGGCGTAGGGGCCGGGCTGGGTGCTGGGGCTTTGTCATTGCTCGGGTTGGTGACGCAGGCGGCCAGCAGGCCGACGCTGGCACACACGAAGCTACGGCGTAGATAAATCAGGATGCTCACAAGGGGTTCTCCAGCAAATCATGCAGATATTCAACCATGGCTAGCTGCCCATCGCAGCGCCATTTCACATCATATTGATACAGCCGCACCCCATACAGCCGAGTCGGGTCGTCGGCATAGGCAGGGCGCGGGTCTTGCGCCAGTACTTCGGTGATCAGCGCACGCAAATGTGGCACGCTACTGGCCGCCAGTTGGGCCTCGGCCTGCGGGCTAAAATACACTTGCAGCTGCGGCGGTGGGCCGGCCACAAAGCCGCCACGGGCGGCGGGCTGGCTTTCTACAAACGGAATATACGGCTTAATGTCGACAATCGGGGTGTCATTCACCAGGTCGACCCCGGCAAAGCGCAGGGTGACGCCGGCGCTGCAGTCGATATCCACGAGCTGCACCAGCGATAAACCCAGCGAATTGGGGCGAAACGGGCTGCGGCTGGCAAACACGCCGACCTTGGCATTGCCCCCCAGCCGCGGTGGGCGCACGGTGGGCGACCATTGACCGGCCACTTCGTGAAAAATAAAGCTCAGCCACACATGGGAAAAATCAGCGAGGCCGCGCACGCATTCGGCACGGTTATACGGCGGCAACAGCGTCAGGCTGCCGATGGCATGAGGCGCCAAGCTGGGCTGACGCGGGATGCCGAATTTATCGGCAAACGGCGTCGCCAGATAGCCCAGCGGCGAAAGGGTAAAGGTAGTCACGCGCGCATTGTGCCAAACTGCCGGCATTTCAGACAGCGCAGTTTTACCGCTGTGGTGTTACAGACTGTGCCACCAGATGGCGCCGATCACCAGTGGCGAAACCCAGGCACACACCAGTTTGAAAACCGGCAAGATGCGCGCCGAGCCTTCGGCTTGCAGATCGCTCTGAATGCGTGACCAGATCGCCCAGCCGACAAACAGCGCCGACAGCAGCCCGCCGGCTGGCAGCATCAGATTGCTGGTGAGGTAATCCATCAGATCAAACACGGTTTTGCCAAACAGCAGTACATCTTTCATGGCGCCAAACGACAGCGCGGCCGGAATACTAAATACCCACACGCTCACGGCGCTAATCCAGGTGGCTTTGGGGCGGGCGAAGCCGAATTCATCCATCAGAAAGGCCACGATCGGCTCCAAAATCGATACCGATGACGTCAGCGCAGCAAAAATCAGCAACAGGAAAAACGCAATCGCAAAGCCTTGGCCAAACGGCATTTGCGCAAAAATCGCCGGCATGGTGATAAAGGTGAGCCCAGGGCCCGCACCCGGATTCACATTGAACGCAAAGACCGCCGGCAACACCAACAGTCCGGCCAGCAGGCAGGCCAGTGTGGCCAGCGTGGTGATCCACAGCGAGGTTTTCGCCAGATTGGTGCCCGGCGCCACGTATGAGCCATAGGCGATCAGCAGCCCCAAGCCGACTGAGAGCGAAAACAGCGCCAGCCCCATTGCGTCGAGCACAATCGCCGCGGTGAGCTGCGAGAAATCCGGTTGCACAAAATAGCGCACGCCTTCCATCGCCCCCGGCAAGGTGAGCGAGCGGCCAATCAAGACCAGCAAGAGAAAAAACAGCATCGGCATCAGCACTTTACTCCAGCGCTCGATGCCTTTTTCCACCCCCAGCAAGACCACCCAGGTGGTGACACCCAGAAATAGCGTGGTGTAAATAATGGCCTGCAGCGGGTCGGCAATAAAGCGGGTAAACAGCTGCTCTAGTACCGCCACGTCGCGGGTGATGGCTTCGCCGGTGGCCGATTGGTACAAGTAGGCAAAGGTCCAGCCGCCCACCACCGAATAAAACGACAAAATCAGAAACGAGCACAGCACCGACAAGCGGCCCGCCCACGGCCACAGGCCGCCTTTGAGATTACGAAAAGCGGTGGTCGCGGATTTTTGCGCCGCCCGGCCAATCAGCATTTCGGCCAGCAGCATGCCGATACCCACGGTAAACACGCAGGCCAGATACACCAGCAAAAAGGCGCCGCCGCCATTTTTGCCCGCCATATACGGAAACTTCCAGATCGCTCCCAGACCCACGGCCGAGCCGGCGGTGGCCAGAATAAAGCCGAGTTTTGAACCCCAATTCGCACGAGACATACAGCACACATCCACAACAAAACAGCCACTTATCCGGCTGGCGGCACGCTTTTGCGCGCCCGATTGATCGGCAATAACCAAGCCTGAGTGTGCCGGATTTACCAGCTGGCCTCTATTGCGAATAGTTCGTACAGCGAGCCGTGGCGGTGCATGGGGCTGCACACTGTGTTTTCACGGGCTTTCTTAATTCTGTTAGCGGCTTCGGTTACAATGGCGGCTTTTCTTGCTTACCTTGCTGGAGTGCCCATGCCTGTGAATATCGCCCCCCTGGACCCCGCCGCACTGCATCCGGTTGCCGGTGTTGAAATCGGTATCGCTTCGGCAGGCATTAAAAAACCGGGCCGCAAGGATGTCACCGTGTTTCGCCTGGCGCCAGGCAGCAAAGTGGCCGGCGTGTTTACGCTGAACCGTTTCTGCGCGGCACCCGTACGGCTTTGCCAGCAATACCTGCAGCAGTATACGGCTGGAGGCAAGGAAATCCGGGCGCTGGTGGTCAATACCGGCAATGCCAATGCCGGCACCGGGGTGGATGGCTTGAGTCGCGCCACCGCCATTTGCGCTGAGCTGGCCGCCAGCTGGGGCCTGGCCACCGAGCAGGTGTTGCCGTTTTCAACCGGCGTGATCCTGGAGCCTCTGCCGAGCGAGAAAATCATCGCCGCACTGCCTGAGGCTACCGCCGATTTGTCGCCCAGCAACTGGGCCGCAGCAGCCAGCGCGATTATGACCACCGACATCGTGCCCAAAGCCAGCAGCAAACAAATCCAGATCGGCGGCAAAACCGTCACGATTACCGGCATCGCCAAAGGCTCGGGCATGATTCACCCGAATATGGCCACCATGCTGGGCTATGTGGCAACCGACGCGGCGATTAGCCAGGCTTTGCTGCCGGGCTTACTCAAGCACGCGGCCGATGTATCGTTCAACAGCATTACCGTCGATGGCGATACCAGCACTAATGACTCGTTCATCCTGATCGCCACCGGCCAGGCTGGCCATGCCGAAATCACCGTGGCCGACAGCGCCGAATTTGCCGCGCTGCAGGCGGCAGTGGTGGAAGTGTCGCAGTTTCTGGCACAGGCCATCGTGCGCGATGGTGAGGGCGCCACCAAATTCATCAGCATTAATGTTACTGGCGGCGCCAGCTACGACGAATGCAAGGCGGTGGGCTATGCGATTGGCCGCTCGCCACTGGTGAAAACCGCGTTTTTTGCCTCTGACCCTAATCTGGGGCGGATTCTGGCGGCGATTGGCTACGCGGGTATTCAAGATCTGGATGTCGATCAGATCGAAGTGCGGCTCGATGACGTACTGGTCGCCAAAGATGGCGGCCGCCACCCCGATTACCGCGAAGAGCAGGGGCAAGCGGTGATGAATAAGGCCGAGATTGCGATCAATATCAATCTGCAGCGCGGCGCGCACAGCGCCACGGTGTGGACCTGCGATTTCTCGTACGACTACGTGAAAATCAACGCCGAATATCGCAGCTAAGCTGGCCACGCTGAGTTGCCCTGCCGCCTTGCGTGAGTTGATCTGCATGCGCTTGGCGGCTTGGTGCTAAGTCGCAAGCTGCGGTGTACTAAAGCCGTGTAGATGGGCTTAGTAAAAAGGATACCCTAGCGGGTATCCTTTTTTATTCCCTATTGATTAATGCTTTTCAGGCTATACCCCTGTGGTACTGATTAGGCTGGCCGCTGGGGCGGGGCGGTTCTATAGTGAAGCATCTTCTGCGAGACGCGGCGCATGACCCAGCCCACGATTTCATCCTTGCTGCAGCCCATGGTGGCGCAAATCCACCGGCGGGTATTTACCGATCGCTTTGAAGCGTTTAACGATTGCGAGGCCGGTTTTCGTCTGGCGCGAGCGATGCACGATCATGCTGCATTTATCGCCATCGCGATTGATTATGGCTTGGTGATTGATCAGCATGGCTATCCGGATGCCAGCATCAGTATTTTGTATGAAGCGCTGCAGCTGGCGCAGAGCTATCACTTATTTCAAGACGAGGCGCGCCTGCTGAATGTGATTGGCCGCGCGGTCTACACCCGGGCGGAATACCGGCGCGCAATGCAGGCCTGGGCGCATTGCCTGGAAGTGGCGGCGCTGGCCGATGATCAGGTGAGCTGGACATGGGCCAAGCTGGGCATCGCGCAAATCTACGATGCGCTCAATGACAATCACACCGCCGTGATTTTGCTGCGCCAGGCTGAGGCCCGCGGGCGGCCGCTGGGCGACGATATGCTGTTGCTGAATATCTTGCTCAATCTTGGGGTGAATCTGTATCACATCGCCGATCTGCCGGCGGCATTGAGTGTGTATCAGGAATCTTTGCAGCTGGCGGAGCGTCTGCAACATCTGGATGATCTCGGTGAAATTTTATTCCGGATCGCCGAAGTCGAACTGGCGCAGCACAACATCGCTGCGGCTTTACAGCACCTAGATGAAGCGCAACGCATATGCGAGCAATCGCATCATATGTGGGCGCTGGCGAATATTCATGGCGTGCGCGCGCAGGCGCTGGCCGAGCAGGATAAGTTGCAGGAAGCGCTGCTGGAAGTCGCGGTCGGGATTGATTACGCCACGCGCTCCGGCTCGGCGCATATTCAAATGCGCTTGCTGGAATTGCAATCCACCCTGGCCGAGCGTAATCAAGATGCCAGCCTCACCTTGGCGGCGTACAAAGCCGCGATGACCCTGCGCGAGCAAATTAGCCCGCATGATTACCGGCAGCAACTCACCGAGCTGGAAGACCTCGCCGGGCTGCGCCCCAGCCCAGGGCGCATCTTGCTGGAGCTAGCCAATCACCCGCAGCTGGAGCATTGCGAGCTAGCGGCATTGGCGCAGCTCTTGTGCGAAACCGCCTGCCAAATTATGCCCAAGGTCCTGGCCCGCTATGCGGCATTTGAGCCGGATTTGCAGCAATTTTCGGTGATCTTTGGCCAGGCCGAGCTAGAACGGTTGGCCTTACCGCCGCGGCTGCTCAATAGCCTGCGGCAGGGGGAAATGACCGTGGCGCATAATGCGCAACACCATCAGCTGACCTGGGAATGCTATGAGCGTTTGTTTCAGGCACGGCAGGTATTGTCGGTATTAATCGTGCCCTTGCGGCTGAACGAAAGCCTGTATGGCGCGCTGCTGATTGAGCATCCGGGCAGTATTAAAAACTGGTCGGTGGATGAAGTGCAGCAGGCCAATCAGCTGGCGATTATCGGCACCCGGGCGCTGGCCAATATCGAGCGGCAGATTTTTCAGGCCGATATTGCCCGCCTGAATGCCAAGCTGCAGCAGAGCAATACTGAGCTTGAGCAGCGGGTGGTGGAGCGCACGCTGGAATTGCAAAAAGCCATGGCCCACTTGGTTGAATCTGAAAAATTGGCCTCGCTGGGTAATCTGGTGGCCGGCTTTGCGCATGAACTGAACACCCCGCTGGGCACGACGCTCACCGCCGCGAGTACCTTGCTGGAGAAAAACCGCGAAATTCTGGGGGCGGTGAATGAGGGCGCGATGAAGCGTTCGCTGCTGATGCAATATCTGGATGAAAGCAGCATGATTGCTGAGCTGGTTGAGCGAAACGCCCGCCGCGCCAGTAATCTGATCGCCAATCTGAAGCAGGTGGCGGTGGATACCGCCTCTAGCAATCGGCGCGATTTCGATTTGCGCCAAGTGATCGAGGAAACCATCGCCGCGCAGGCCGTCAATTTGCGGCATAAAAATGTGCGGATTGAAAACCGTATTCCGGCCGGGCTACAGTTGCTGAGCTACCCCGGCGCGCTAGAGCAAATTATTAGCAACTTTATTCATAACTCCTTGGTGCATGCCTTTACCCCAGAACAGGAAGGGCAGATTGTGCTGGATGGCCGGATGCTGAACGCTCAGCAAATTGAGCTAAGTTATCGCGATAATGGTTGCGGCATCCCCGACGCCATCAAAAAACGGGTGTTTGATCCCTTTTTTACTACCCGCTTTGGACACGGCGGCAGTGGTCTGGGCTTGTATCTGGTGTATTCGCTGGTCAATGGCACTTTGGGGGGCGTGCTAGAGCTGCAAGATGCACCCGCTGGTGGGGTATGGTTTAGCTTGCGCCTGCCGGTGGAAGCGCCGGCCGAGCAGGGGGCGCATGGCAGCCTGTATAGCGGTAGCTGAAGCAGCGCTGGCGCGGCAAATGAAAACGGAGCCTCGCGGCTCCGTTGTTACTTCAATCATTCAGGGCTTGTTTTGGCCATACCTACCGATAAGGTTCCGCGATCTCCAATGCGAGATTTCTCTCGTCGTCGTGGTCTAATTTGGCAGGGGTTTTAAAGGCCCGGAACAAGTTCATCAACGCATCGTTGACCGTACTCGCTAAGCCTTCCATGAAGTTGATTCGCATAACGAACTCCTTGAAGGTTTCACTATCTACGTCGCTGATTTTGCTGACAGGTGCCGCCCCGTGTTTCCAACGGGCAGCTCGTTGCAGGAGTGTCGTCTCCTGCCTCGCCAGCACTGCGGTGCCGGCCTGTTGGCACAACCGTACGTGCTGCCGTAACCCCATTGTCACGGCAACGAAACCAATTTAGCACTTCGCCGCAGAGTTATACAAGTAGGGTTTACAGAAAAAACGGCCTTACATCATGCGTTTAGCGGCATGAGCCTAACTGGCGTGCCCTGTAGTGGGCAGCCTAGTGCTTGTAGGCGGGTGCGATTTTCATCGCTGAGTAAACTGGGGGGGAGGCGGACCAAATAATCGGCAAAATTCTGGGCGCTATGCTCGCTCAGGTGAGGAATCAGGTGATCAATAAAAAAGATGCGTGGTGCATCGCACAGCCGAGGTGAGAGCTGATTAAGCAGGGTAATCGGGGCGTCGCGCAGAAGATACCAATCCTGTTCATGTACAATCAGCGCATGCAGCAGCGCGCCCCAGCCAAGCTGGCCCACCACCGTTTGTGGTGATACCGCAATAATGCCGCAAACCAGCTCGGGTGCATGCAGCAAGGTATTAAGCTGCGTGAGGGTGCGCTGGCAATTGCTGTGCTGAATTTCAATCAGGTGCCGAAGCATGGCAGGCATAAAGCTGACGAATTGATACGATCAAAGCATTGCTTATGGTTGGTATTTTGCAAGTTAAATCAGAGATTTTTGATGATGAGCGTTAAGAAAGTCACTCGCGTCGCTGCCGGGATATTAGTACGCCCAGATGGACAGTTTCTACTCTCTAGCCGACCCACCGGCAAAGTGTACGCAGGCTACTGGGAATTCCCCGGTGGCAAGCTAGAAGAAAACGAAAGCGCTTTGGCTGCGCTACAACGCGAATTGCATGAAGAGCTAGGCATTCGTGTAACCGCCGCGCGCCCCTGGATTTGCCAGCGATTTGAGTATCCGCATGCCACGGTGGAATTGCGTTTTTTTATCGTAACGGCTTGGGAAGGCGAGTTGCATAGCCGCGAGGCGCAACAGTTTGCTT
This sequence comes from Chitinibacter sp. ZOR0017, assembly GCF_000799095.1. Classification (NCBI taxonomy): domain Bacteria; kingdom Pseudomonadati; phylum Pseudomonadota; class Betaproteobacteria; order Neisseriales; family Chitinibacteraceae; genus Chitinibacter; species Chitinibacter sp. ZOR0017. Next base: position 180,062 of record NZ_JTLG01000017.1, read on the forward strand.
GGCAGCGGGTAGGGCAGCTGACGCAGTCGCCGATTTTGCCGGCCAATGGCCCAATCCTGCGCGGCTTAGCACTGCCCCAGCGTTTGCTGATTTCGCCGGGGGCCACCCTGCCAGCGGCGCAGTGGCTGACAAAAATGGCGCAATATTGGCAAACCGAGCCGGCCTGGCTGGTGCTGCGCGAACCGCAATGCTCGAAGGAAGAGTATCGAACCTTGTTTGCACAACTGCAGCAGATGCCGCGGCCGCATGGCGGAAAACTACTGGTGCATGGCCCGCATGGTGCGAGCTATGCAGGTGAAGCAGATGGTTGGCATTTAACGTCGCTGCAATTAAGTGCGCTGGATCAACGCCCACGTGGCTTTGATTGGGTTGGCGCCTCTTGCCACAATGAGTCGCAGCTGGCGGCAGCGAACCAATTAGGGCTTGATTACACCCTGCTTGGGCATGTGGCGAGTACCGCTAGCCACCCGCAGCAGTCCCCGCTGGGGTGGGAAGAGTTTACTCGCTTACTGGCCGTGGGCTGGGCAGCGCCGTGTTACGCGATTGGTGGGCAAAGTGTGAACACGCTACCGCAAGCTCATGCTGCCGGCGCACATGGGGTTGCGGTACTGCGTGACGCTTGGATCAGTGAATGACAGCGCATAAGCAATGGTTGGCGCTGCTAGTGGCTGCGTTGGGCTTGATTGGGCTTTATGCCTGGCTTGGGCTGCGTAACGTGGCGGCTACGCCATCGATACGCGTGGATTGCCCCAGTCTGGCTCAGGCGTGTGAGGTGCAACGACCCAACTTGCCCCCGATCCGCTTGCAGGTTGTTGGCGGCGTGCCTGCGCAGGGGCAGTTTACTTTGCAACTCTCCGGCGCCCAGCAGGCCGCGAGTGCCAGCTGGCAGATGAGTGGCATGGAAATGGGTCCCAATCGCTATCAGCTACAAGCTCAAAGTGACGGTAGCTTTCGCGCGAGCATGGCTTTACCCATGTGCACCCAGCAGCGCCACGATTGGGTACTGCAGCTGAATATTGATGGGCGGCTCATTGAAGTGCTGACCAGTGTGCCGGGCACTGGGCAAGGCGCAGCAAAATGAGCCACAATCAAGCCTAGATGTAGATTGGAGTGGGCAAGATGAAACGTGCGCTTTTACTGTGTTTGCTGGCGGCACCCGCGCTGGCGGGCAAAGTTTACCAATGGCGGGATGCCGATGGCCGGGTGTTTTATTCCGATCAGCCGCCGCCCAGTGTGCAATACACCGAGCGCAAAATCCGCCCCAATACGGTCGGGCAGGCAAGCAGGGCGAGCAGTGTTGATCAGGCTAACAATGAAACACAGGTGGTGTTGTGGGTGAGTGCGAGCTGTGAACCCGCCTGTTCGCAAGCACTAGAGCTGCTGGATCGACGTGGTGTGCAATATGATGTCCGCAATGTGGATCCGGCCAATGAAAAAAGCATGCTGGCTTTTTTTAATGTGGTCGGCACGATGCAGGCCCGCCCGCCTGTGCTGCAATTGGGTAAGGAAGTTTTGAAAGAATTTAATAGCCCGCTCTGGCAAGCCGCCTTGTCCAAGGCGGGCTATGGCATCAAAAATACATCAGCCAAAAAATAAGCCGGGCGCTGAGTGTCAATCCCGGCGAATGGCTTACTGCTGATTTAGCTCTTTGCTCACCGAGTATTTAGACCCCGCGACCGTCGCTTCGGCCATCAAGCCATTTTCGGTAATCTGATAGATATAGATTCCATCCGCGATGCGTTTTGCTCCGGCAATCCCTGCGCCTTTATCGTGCGCTTTGGCGGCTGCCGTCGCGGTTGCATCTGCTGCCCAGCCTTGCGTTATGAATTGCTCATAGGCTTTGGCATCGGTAAAGACCAGCACTTCACGGGTTTCTTTGCCACCCAATCCCAGACCCACTTTACCTTGCAACATGGTCATATAAGTCGCTTTACCTTGCCGATAAGCCGCGCCTTCACCGCCGCCGGCCCCCAAGAAAAAGACCGTGACGCCGCCGGTTTTAAAAACTGCATAACCCGCGGCTTTAGCAATATGAGCTTTGGCTTGCGGATATTTTTGATAAATCAACTTGAGCGTACTTTGCGTATTGCGATCAATATTGGCCCGCCGCTCAGCGGGCGTCGCCTGTTTGGCGCTGGTGCTGCTTGGGTCGGTAGGCTGTTCGGCGGCATACAGCGGGGTGATCAGGCTGACTGCAAGTAGGGGAAGGCACATGCGCTTTAACATGGTGGATCTCCTGTTAGTCGGTGAATAGTGAGTATCGTTAGCAAGCTTGGCTAAACCAACCGGAATATTCACATCATCGCTGCGCAATAAAACAAATCCATGACAAACTGACAAGACTGACACTGGTTTTACGATGAAACTGAGGCTGTAGTGTGAAGCGAATCATGCTTGCTGTCAGCCCAACTCCCCTTGGGAGGCATATTTCATGCACAATAAGGGGATTTTGTAATTAAACCCGCGTGTCATGAACTGATTGGCGCGGGTAAAGCTGGGTAATCACGGAATGAAAATTGCATGCTGGAATGTGAACTCACTCAAAGTTCGCTTACCGCAGGTCTTGGATTGGTTACAAGCCAATCCCGAGGTGACTGCGCTCTGCCTGCAGGAAACCAAAATGGATGATCCGGTCTTTCCGGCCGAAGAAATTCGTGCGGCGGGATTCGAGGTCGCTTTTGCGGGGCAAAAAACCTATAACGGCGTGGCGATTATTGCCCGCGCACCGATTGAAGATGTGGTGATCAATATCCCCGGCTTTGATGATCCGCAAAAACGCGTGATCACGGCCACGGTTAATGGGGTGCGGCTGGTTGGGGCGTATATTCCTAATGGTCAGGATCTGGAATCGGATAAATACCCCTACAAACTGGCTTGGCTGAACGCGCTTACCGATTGGCTAGCCCAAGAATTACAGCAATATCCCCAGCTCGCTTTGCTGGGCGATTACAACATCGCCCCGGAAGATCGGGATGTGCATGATATAAAGAAATGGGCGGGTGGCGTGTTGGTGTCGCCTGCCGAGCGCGAAGCCTTTCAACGCCTGCTCGATCTTGGGCTGGTCGATAGTTTCCGTCTGTTTGAACAAGCCGAGAAAGCCTTTAGCTGGTGGGATTACCGGGGCTTTTCCTTTAAGAAAAATGCGGGCTTGCGGATTGATCACATTTTGTTATCTACCGCCCTGGCCCCGCGCTGTACCGCCTGTGTGATCGATGTTGATCCACGCAAGCATGAGCGTCCATCCGATCACACGCCGGTCGTGGCGACTTTAAACTGAGTACCCCATGGATAAAGCAAGATTACTTTCCGGCAGCAGCCTGTTCTGCCAACTGAGCTATCAAGAACTGGCCGAGCTGGCCGAGCACGCTCAGTCCCGCCATGTTCGCACCCGCCAGATCGTGCTGGCACAAGGTGAGCGCAGTGATGAAATGTATGCCGTACTGCACGGCCGGCTGAAAGTCACGCGCAGTAACACCGAAGGCCGTGAGCTGACGCTGGCCATTTTGGAAGCGGGTGAAGTGTTTGGTGAGCTGGCCATGCTGGATGGCGGCGTACGCACCGCCACCGTCGAGGCGCTCGAAGATTGCGAATTGCTGGTGCTGCAACGCGCAGTGGTGGATCAGTATCTAAACGCCCACCCACTGGTGATGCGCTCGCTGATTCAGACATTGTGCGAACGTTTGCGGGCAGCGGATGAGCTGGTGCAAGACACTTTATTCCTGCCTTTGCCGCAGCGTCTGGCCAAAGTGCTGCGCCATCTGGCGCACAATCACGGTGATACCACTGAAGATGGCATTCGCATTGATTTGAAACTCACCCAGCAAGAATTGGCTAATTTTGTTGGCGCCACCCGTGAGAGTGTCAACAAACAGCTGAGTGCCTGGGAGACCCAGGGTTGGCTCTCAATGCGCGGGGGGTATATCTTGCTAAGCAAGATGGATCAATTGCCTTAAGCGCGTACCATGTAGGGTATCTTGCTGGCTGAGGCGCTGTGACACCCCTCACATCCAGCCAGTGGCCCTTGCCGTAGTCTAGCGTCCGCTGCCAACTTTCTGCGTTGGCCCGGGCGCTTTTTTACGCCCCTTGCTGGCTGATTAGCGGTCTAAAATTGGTCTTTATTAGGTATTAACCCTAATATGTCTTGGCTTTGTGTTGTAGTAATGCAGCAGTTTTGATTTGTAATCTACGTAAGTTGACTACGAAAAACCGTCTCTGGCTAAATCTGCGCTGTAAGCAATATTGCTGAATTATTAAAAAATAAATAAGGGGATAAACATGGTAGGTCGATCTGTATCACGCGCTTTGCTGACAGCAGTCTTGGTAATGGGTGTGGCTCACCCAGCGGCACAGGCGTTTAACCCAAGCTCAGGTGCGCCAGTGAATATTGATGACAACGGGGTAGCGCTGCGTGGCTATGATCCAATGTCGTATTTCAGTGGCAAGCCGCAGGCTGGAGATAGCAGCCTGAAATTTAGCTATGAAGGTGCAACGTATTACTTTGCTAATCGCGATAATCTGAATAAATTCAAAGCCAACCCAGCGCAATACGCGCCGCGCTTTGGTGGTTTCTGCGCGCAAGCGGTTGCCAAAGAAAAGAAAGTCGATAGCGATCCACTGTCGTACAAAATTGTGGACGGCTACCTCTTTCTGACGGCAAAAAACGTGTACAAAGATTGGGTGGTGAATGTGGACGGCTACGTGAAGCAAGCCTATGTGCGCTGGCCGGACATCAAAAACGTACCGCCCAAAGGCCTTTAAGCCGCTTTACTCTACGGTCACCGATTTCGCCAGGTTACGTGGCTTGTCGACATCGGTGCCTTTGCGATGGGCCGTATGATAGGCCAGCAGTTGCAAAGGAATCGTGAATACGATCGGCGCCAACGGGCCGCAGTGCCCGTTGAGCGTGATCATCGATTTCACATACGGCAGCGCGGCTTCGCAGCCGGGCTCGGCCAGCAAATACACTTGCCCGCCGCGCGCCTGCACTTCTCGCAAATTCGACATCAGCTTATCAAATAGCTCATCGCGCGCCGCGCAGACAATCACCGGCATCTCTTCATCCACCAACGCCAGTGGGCCGTGTTTCAGCTCACCCGCGGCATAGCCTTCGGCATGAATATAGGCGATTTCCTTGAGTTTTAGCGCGCCTTCCAGCGCGATCGGGAACAAGGTATTGCGCCCCAAAAACAAGGCATGCTGATGATGGCTGAGCGCTTGAGCCCATTGCTCGATCTGGCTTTCCTGCTGCAATACACCGCTGATCATGCCGGGCAGGCGGGGCAGGTAGTGCGCCAGTTCATTGAGTTCGTCCGCGGCCAGCGTTTGCCGCTGCTTGGCCAGCGTGACGGCTAGCACGTACAGCGCCGCCAGCTGGGTGGTAAAGGCTTTGGTGGAGGCGACGCCGATTTCGAGCCCGGCTTGCGTCAGCATGGCCAGATCGGCTTCGCGAGTCAGCGTGGCGTGGGCCACATTGCAGATGGCCAATACTTTCACTTCGCCGCGCTGTTTGGCGCTGCGTACGGCGGCCAACAGATCGGCGGTTTCACCCGATTGCGAGATGGCTACAATCAGCGTGCCGGGCATTTCGCGCGAATCGCGATAGCGGTATTCGCTGGCGATGTCCACACTGACTGGCACGCCAGCCAATGCCTCCACCCAGTATCGGGCCACAAGCCCTGCGTGATAGCTCGAGCCACACGCAATAATCCGGATGTGGTTGGCCGCTTGCAGCACCTCGGCGGCGCCGGGGCCAAACAGCGCCGGTTTAAACTGCTGGGCCAGCGCGCTGCTCATGGTGTTGGCCAGCGCTTCGGGTTGCTCGAAGATTTCTTTTTGCATGTAATGCCGATACGGCCCCAGCTCGGCCGATTGCGCGCAGACATCCAGCATTTTGCTGGCCCGCTCAACCCGCTGCCCATCGCGATCGAAAATCTGCAGAGCCTGAGCGCTGATGAGGGCCAGATCGCCCTCTTCGAGGTAAATCATTTTTTGGGTTAAGGGCAGTAGCGCGGCGATGTCGGAAGCAAAGAAATACTCCTGAAACCCCAGCCCCAAGACCAGCGGGCTACCTTGTCGGGCGCAGATCACTTGCTCGGGGTGATCTAAATGCAAAACGCCAATTGCAAACGCGCCGTGCAGGCGGGCAATCGCGGCTTGCACCGCAGCCAGAAAATCTGGCTGGCGCTGATGTTCGGCATCGATCAGATGGGCAATCACTTCGGTGTCGGTTTCAGACACAAAGCGGTAGCCTTGGGCGATCAGCTCGGTTTTTAGCTCGGCAAAATTCTCAATAATGCCGTTGTGCACCACCATCACCTTCTCGCCGCCTTGATGCGGATGGGCGTTGGCTTCACTGGGGCCGCCATGCGTAGCCCAGCGGGTATGGGCGATCCCGACCAGGCCGCACAGGGTATGCACTTTTTTCGCCAGATCGGCCACGCGGCCGGCGACCCGGGCACGGGCAAATTGGGCACTGGCGCCTAATTGATGAATCATGGCCACGCCGCTGGAGTCATAGCCGCGATATTCCAGCCGCGACAACCCCTCCATCAGCATGGGGACGACATTCCGGCTTGAGAGAGCGCCAACGATACCGCACATGCTTCCTTACTCCTGAGAAAATGCTGCATTGCACGAGCGAACTGTAGGGGAGACGTCGGCAACTGTCGCTAAATCAATCACCTTATGCCGAACGGCAGGCTGGTGCGCCGTTTGACGGATGGCGCTTTGCAATGCTTGGGCGCTCACTAGAGTGAAATCAAGCAAGTGTTTTCGCGGGGTAGCAAAAAGATGGCCATTCAATTACTCAGTTTGGGCGTTATTGGCGTTCGCCTGCTTGATCGCATCCTGACTAGCTCAGCCACCTATCCAGAAGAGCTGGCCGACCAGATCGTGGATGAAATCAATGTCTATCTGGGCCGGGCGCGCGAGGAAGAAAAAAGCCTGTTGTTCAATCTCTCTTGCGAAGTGCACGAGGCGCTGGCCGATCGCTTTGGCCGGGTTGATAGCCCGCAGGCACGGCAAGATGTGGCGCAGATGATGGGCTTGCTGATTTATCGTGCCAAAGTCAGTAGCGGCTCCGCCCGCTAGTGCTACCACTTACCTCGCTGCAACAAGGCCGGCGTGCGCGCCGGCTTTTTTTCGTCTTACGGCTTGATTCACGTTATCCTAGCGCTTCCTGAATGAAGGCTAAATACCATGAAAATCAAAGCTTCCGAGCTGGTCGAGCCGCTGATTGCGCTGGCGGCTTTACTTCTACTGTGCCTCACCGTATATGCCGTGGTGAAACCGTTTCTGGCCGCCTCGCTGTGGGCCGCAATGCTGGTGCTTACTACCTGGAAGCCATACCTCTGGCTGGTAGAGCGGATGCGGGGCCAGCGCGCGCTGGCGGCGGGGGTGATGTTGCTGGGGCTGTGTTTGTTTTTCTTGCTGCCAATTGTGTTGGCGGCCAGCGATTTTGCTGATGTAGGCCTCGATTTTATTGCGCGGATTCGGGCGAGTTTTGAGGCTGGCTGGCCAGCGCTGCCGGAATGGCTGGTGGCATTGCCGCTGGTGGGCGAGCCGATTGGCGAATTCTGGCAAGGCTTGGGCGCGCATGATGCCAAAACCATGTCGATGATCCGTAGCCTGATTGGCCCCGCCACGCAATGGCTACTGGTGGTGGGCGGGCATATTGGTGGCGGCTTGGTGCTGTTGATGATGAGCCTGTTTATCGCTTTTTTCCTCTACCAAGACGGCGAGCACATCCGCGATTGGGTGCGAGGCTTGTTGAATCGGGTAGCTGGCGAGCGCAGCACCGAGCTGTTGGCGGTATCGGTGAGCTCGACCAAGGGCGTGGTGTATGGCTTTATCGGTACCGCGCTGGCGCAGGCGGTGTTGTCGTGGTTTGCCTATGCGATTTCCGGCGTGCCTAATGCCATGTCGCTGGGCTTTGCCAGCTTTATTCTGGCCTTGCTGCCTGGCGGGCCGGTCTTGCTGGGTTTGCCGGCGGCGGCTTGGTTGTTCCATCAGGGCGATACCGGCTGGGCGATCTTTATGGCCGCCTGGATGCTGTTGGTGGTGAGCTCGGCCGACAATGTGATCAAACCCTTGTTGATCGGTAAAGGCAGCAATCTGCCGTTTATTTTGATCCTGTTCGGTGTCTTGGGTGGGGCCTTGGCCTTTGGCATGCTGGGCGTGTTTATTGGCCCGGTGCTGCTGACAGTGTTTTACGAAATCGCCCGCTCTTGGATATTACGCTCGGATGCCCAGCCGGGGGATGAAGTGCTGGCCGAGGCGGAAAGTGTGATTATCACGCAGCCGGATTAAGCTATACCCATATTGTGTATATCTCGATATGCATTGATCCGAAATGCTTATGAGGATATACCCCTAAATAAAAATGGGCCTCACGGCCCGTTTTTATTTGCTTCGCCTTCTCGCGCTACACTTTATAGCGTCCGATCGCTGCATCCAGCTCATCGCTTAACTGCCGCAGGCGGCTGCCTTCGTTGGCGGTATTGTTGGCCACCGAGCTGCTTTCTTCCGACATTTGCGCCACGCGCTCAACTTGTTGCGCCATCATCGCGCTGGCTGAGCTTTGCTCGCGCATCGAGGCGGTAATTTCGCTCACCTGCGCCACCACGGCATCGGCATTGTGGCGAATGCGTTGGATCGCATCGCTAGCCGCGTGGGCGCCTTGCACGCCGTCATCCACCTGCTGCACCGAGCGCTGCATGGTGGCGACAGTGTTGTTAGCTTCCTGCTGAATGGCGCTGACGGTGCCGATAATTTCCTGCGTCGAGTTGCCGGTGCGCTCGGCCAATTTGCGCACTTCATCGGCTACTACCGCAAAGCCCCGGCCTTGCTCACCGGCGCGGGCAGCTTCAATCGCGGCATTGAGCGCCAGCAGATTGGTTTGATCGGCAATCTCTTTAATCACATTCACCACCGCATTGATGCTGCCCGTGCGGTCTTTCAGTGATTCGATTTGCGCCGCGGCCACGCGCACTTGCTCGGCAATGGCATTGATATTGTGAATGGTGGTTTCGATCACCTCACCGCCGGTGGCCGCCATTTGGCCGGCTTCGCGGGCGGTGCTGTCACACTCGCCAGCCCGATCGGCCACATGCGAGATGCTGACCGTGACTTCTTCTACCCCGGCCGCCATGCTGGAAGCCGATTGGCTGACTTGCTGCGAGGTTTCCGAAAGCTCGCGGCTGGCGTTTGAGAGCGAGCTGGCCGTGCTGGTGACATCGCGGCCAATGCGGTTGAGTTGTTGCAGGCTTTGCTGCAGCGAATTGAGCAGACCATTGAGAGCCTGTAGCGATTCCCCGATTTCATCCTGCGTAGTGACGGTTACGCGTTGGGTGAAATCGTAATCGCTGCCCAAACGCACCACGAATTCACGCATCCGCTGCAGCGGAGTGATGATACTGCGGCCGATGAAAAAGCCCAGCGCGACCACCAGACCGATAATGATCACACTGATGGTGATCGAAGCCGAAATGGCCGTGAGCACGTCTTGTTTAAGCTCTTCGCCAGCTTTTTTGGCGAGGGCTTCGTTGAAATTGCTCACGGTTTCAAAACTCTGAAAGGCACGGGTTGCCACTGGTGTGAGCTTTTGTCGTACAAAATCCATGGCCGCATCAGTTTGATCTGCCGCTGATAGCCGTAGTGCTTCTTTAGCGAGCGGATACCAAGCATCGAGTTCCTGTTTTAGTTGAGTGAAGTTTTTACGGTCGGCCTCCTCGAAAATGAAATGTTCGTAGGCCTTGAGATACTCGTCCAGTTTGGCTTTATCTTGCTCAATGCTGCGCTCGAGTTCCTGCATTTTGGCTGGGTCTTTTTCGATGATGTGGCTCAGCACCTCACGCCGAAGCATTGCAAATTCTAGTTCGGCATGTTGAATGGCAATGATGGAGGGCACGATTTCATCGGTGACATCGAGCGCGTTGGTTTTTACTGCGGCAAATTTGCTGTAGTTAACGGCGGTGAGGGTGATCAACCCGAGCGCGGCGAGTAAAACCAGGGCAATCAGTTTGTGAGTGATTTTCATGGCACGTTATCCAGTCGTGGCGAAGATACGCTGTTTCTTAGAATAGTAAGGATTGCGGGGTGAACAAGCTAAAAACCCTGTTTTGAGTAGTGGCTTATGCAATCGGTGTGTTTAATGTAATTAAAGTGCAGCGCAATGCTGCGCCTCAGGGGGGATGCTGAGCAAGAGTGCACATAGTTTTAATGATTTTCCAGAGGGTATAGGCTGGATAAGCTTGTTGGTATTGGTGTTAAAGCCAATACCCGTGAACGTATTTGTAACGCCAGCGCGATTTATTGCTTGCAACGAGTGGCGGGCGCACCGACCAGTGGCGTTGCGCCAGATTAAAAAAACCACATCACGACTTACAAATTCACCACGCCCTGACCGAGTAATTGCACCTTGCCGCTAAGGGTAAGCTGGGCCTGGCTATCAATCTGTAAGTGCAGATGACTAAGTCGGCTGAACAGCCGCTGGATGGTATGGCCTTGTTCCAGCTTGAGTTGCTGCGGCGGGCGCTGGCCGGTGGCTAGCAAATAGCTGCCGATATTCAGCGCCGCCGAGCCGGCGCCAAAATCTTCATACACGCCAAAATGGTCGGCCATAAAGCAGCGCATAGTGATCAGATCATGTTCGCGATGCCAGATCACCGCCTGCGCCACCGGCTCGCCATGGTCGGCGTATTCGGCTAGCAAGGCCGGATGCGGTCGCGCCTGTAATACGGTTTGGCGGGAGCGCACCGGGATCAGCAGTTGCTCTAGCCCGGTATAGATAAGCTGCAGCGGCGGCAGGATTTCGTGGCTTTCAATCCCCAGCGCATGCGCCAGCTGCACCTGGCCATGATTCGGCGCCCGGCTGCGCCCGGCCGGCAACCGCAGCGCCCAGGCTTCGCCCATCGTCTCCACGGCAAATTCGCCCTGAGTGCAGTGCCAGCGCCGTGGCGCCTCTGGGCAATGCGCCTGATAGACCGCCGCCGCCGCCAGATAGCCGCGTGCCGAGAATGGCAGCGCAAATTGCGGGTAATGAAAGGCCAGCTGGGCTGGCTGGCGGCCGGCAAACACGACTTCACTACCATTAAAGGTATAGGCCAGCTGCTGGCGCAGACTTTCCAGCGGTAAATCATCGCTGAGCACCACCACGCAGGGCTCGCCAGACGGTGTTTTTTCGCTGAATACACTAGTCAGAAAGAAAGGGAATTGGGGCATGTTCTTATCGGTGCAAGTTTCTGTGTCAAATCAGCGGCAGAGATCGGGTTTCTTTGCTAAAATGTACGGGATTTTTCTGTCTTGAATTCGCCGAAATTGGATTGCCATGTCTGTGCTCGAACCTATTGCTGAAAAGGATTTGCCGCTCAAGCGGGATTTGGATCTGCTTGCTGCCTTGTTGTCTGACACCATTCGCGAACAGGCCGGTGCGGCCACTGCTGAGCAGATCGAGTCGATTCGAGAACTGGCTATTCGTTACGTACAGGGCCACGACCCTGATGCGGGCAAAGCGCTGGCCCGCTCGCTCTCGACGCTGGATATGCCAGCGACGATGGCCTTGGTGCGCGCATTTAGCTATTTTTCGCATCTGTCCAATATAGCAGAGGATTTGCACCACAATCGTCGCCGCCGGGCGCACAAAGTGGCGGGCTCTAACCCGCAACGCGGCAGCATTGCCGCGGTGCTGAATACCCTGCGCGAGCGTGGCGTGAAGCCGTTTGAGATTCTCAGCCTGCTGAACGACACGCTGATCGCCCCGGTAATGACCGCACACCCGACCGAGGTGAAACGCAAGACCATTCTGGAATGCCACCGCGCGCTGGGCGATTTGCTCACGCAACGTGATCGCAAGCAAATGACGCCGGACGAGCTGGAAGCCAACCAAGAAGCCTTGGAACGCGTGATGATCACGCTGTGGCAAACCCGCGAAATCCGTACGGTGAAGCTCACCGTGCAAGACGAGATCGAAAACGGCGCGACGCATTTCCGCAATACTTTCCTGCACGAAATCCCACGTCTGTATCAAGACATGGAAGATCGCCTGTCAGCATTGACCAATGAACAAGTAACGCTGCCCAACTTTATTCAGGTGGGCAGCTGGATCGGTGGCGACCGCGACGGTAATCCGTTTGTGACCGCCGATGTGATGCGCTATGCTGTATCGCGCCAGGCTGGCGTGGCGCTGGATTATTACTACCAGCAATGTTTGAAGCTCGAAAGCGAGCTGTCGATGTCAACGCGCCTGGTGCAAATCGACCAAGATTTGTCGGCGCTGGCGGCGCAAGCCACCGACGACATCGCGCGTAAATCGGAAGAGCCATATCGCCTGGCGGTAACCGCTATCGCTTCGCGTATTTTTGCGACGGCGATCGAAATCGGTACGTTCCATCATCAACTGCATGATGTGGCACGGGCGCAGCCTTATGCCAGCGCGGACGAATTGGCCGCTGATCTGGCCGTGATTGCCCGCTCACTGAAAGCGCATGGCGCGGCCAAGCTGGCCAATGGCCGTCTGCGCCGCCTGCAGCGCGCGGTATCGGTCTTTGGCTTCTATCTGGCGCCAATCGATATGCGTCAGTTTGCCGGCATGCATGAAAAAATGATCAGCGAGTTGTTTAACCGCGCGGGTCTGGAAGAATATCTGGCGCTGGATGAGCAAAGCCGCCGCGTAGTGCTGCTGCGCGAGCTGGCCAGCCCACGCCCGCTGATCTGTCCGCACGATGTGGCCTATAGCCCGGATGTGCAGCAAGAGCTGGATATCTTAAAAGCTGCGGCGGAAATTCAGGCGCGCTACGGCGAGGCTGTGCTGCCTAACTATATTATTTCCAACTGTGCGTCGGTTTCCGACATGCTGGAAGTAGCCGTATTGCTGAACGATGTGGGCTTGGTGTCACTGGCCCCAACCGTGCGCAGCAAAGTCAATATCATTCCATTGTTTGAAACCACCGGTGACCTGCGCGCCAGCGGCGAAATCATGACCGAGCTGTTTGCGATCCCGCAATGGCGTCAGCTGCTGACCTGTCGTGGTGATGTGCAGGAAGTGATGCTGGGTTATTCGGATTCGAATAAAGACGGCGGATACCTGACTTCGAACTGGGAACTGTACAAAGCCGAATTGACGCTGGTGGATGTATTTAAAGAAGCCGGTATCAAATTGCGCCTGTTCCACGGCCGTGGCGGTACGGTTGGTCGCGGTGGCGGCCCAGCTTATGATGCAATCCTGGCCCAACCTGCCGGCTCGGTAAATGGCCAGATCCGGATTACCGAACAAGGTGAAGTGATCACCGCCAAGTACGCTGACCGTGAAGTCGGCCGCCGTAACCTGGAAATCTTGGTAGCCGCTACGCTGGACGCAAGCTTCCCGGGCGAGCAAACCATCGATCCAACCGCGCGCCGCAGTTTGATGGAGCGCCTGTCGAATTCGGCTTACCGCTTCTACCGTGATCTGGTCTATGCAACGCCGGACTTTATCACTTACTTCCTCGAAGCAACGCCGATCAAGGAAATCCCGAATCTGAACATTGGCTCACGCCCATCGGCGCGGAAAAACACCAATAGCATTTCAGATCTGCGCGCGATTCCGTGGGTATTCTCATGGTCGCAATGCCGTCTGATGTTGCCGGGCTGGTATGGTTTTGGCCATGCCATCAGCGAATATCTGGCTGAATCTGGCGACGAAGGCCTGAAAAACCTGCAAGAGCTGTATGCGACTTGGCCGTTCTTCCAGACTACGATTTCCAATATGGAAATGGTGTTGGCCAAATCCGATATCGCCATTGCGGCGCGCTACTCGGAGTTGGTGCAAGATCAGGACGTGGCTAAACGCATTTTTGGTCGGATTAAAGATGAATGGCAACGCGCGGTGAGTGCTGTGCTGGCGATCACTGGCCATGAAGAATTGCTGGGCGATAACCCGATGCTGGCCCGCAGCCTGAATAACCGCCTGCCGTATCTGGATCCGCTTAATCACCTGCAAGTAGAATTGCTCAAACGCATTCGCGCCGGCGACGACAGCGAAGAGCTGCGCCACGCGGTGCATTTGACCATCAACGGGGTAGCGGCTGGCCTGCGTAATAGCGGCTAAGCACTCGCGCTGCAGCAAAAAAGGAGCCACCATGGCCAGGATGAAATCACCGATTTTATTCGCCGCCCTGGTGGCTTTATGCTTTCTGGTGTCGCCAGCGGCGCAAGCCTTGCCGAGCCATTTTGGCGATAAGGTGGAAAACGCGCTGGCCTGCCGCAGCGAATGGTCCACGGCATTCTGGCGGACCTATTTTCGCCAGCATCTGAATGCCCCCATCCGGGTCTGGGGCGAGGCCGAATGGTTTGGCGGGCAGCAAGCCACCATGGCGGGCAATCAGGTCGAAGAGTTTTTTGTGAACGTCCCTGAGTCGGGCGCTTTAATGGTGGGCGCGCTCATCAATAAACCGCTGGAGCAGGTGAAAAAAAACGTCGAAGAGAAAATGGGCTTTGCCTTTGTGGAGTTACCCGGGCCGTATCCACGCTGGCTATCCAAGTTTGGTAGCGTGCTGGTGGCCAGCGGCCCAGAGCAAACCAAGTGGTATTGTGCCCGTTGGCACCTGGGTAATCGCCCCTGATGGGTATTGCCAGCTAAGCATTGATTGAATTAGGCCCTGAACCATTACCTGGTCAGGGTATTTTTATTTGAGCTTCTTTAAGCTAATTGCAGTGCGCCGCACTGAGGTATGTGATGCAAATAATTGCCGATTATCCGCTCGATAAACTCAATACGTTCGGATTGCGTTCGCGCGCCGAGCAATTTGTAGCGATTGATTCGCTAGCTACATTACAGGCGTGTATTGCGAGCCCGGAACTACGTGCTTTACATTGGCATGTATTAGGTGGTGGCTCCAATCTGGTGCTACCTGAAGTCGTGCCAGGCTTGGTGCTAAAAATGGCGCTCATGGGGCGCAACCTGCAGGCGGAAGACGTCGATGCCTGGTATGTCAGCGGCGCGGGCGGTGAAAACTGGCACGAATTTGTGCAATGGACGCTGGCCATGGGTTGGGCCGGGTTGGAAAACCTGTCGCTGATTCCGGGTACTGTGGGGGCCGCGCCAGTGCAAAACATTGGCGCCTACGGCGTGGAAGTGAAAGATGTATTGCATAGCCTGACTGCAGTCCATCTAGAAACCGGTGAAGTGCGTGAGTTTAGCCGCGCGGAGTGCCAGTTTGCCTATCGGGATAGTTTTTTTAAGCAGGCCGCCGGTCGAGCGTGGTGCATCGTGGCGGTGACGTTCCGGCTGCCGAAAGTGGCGCAGCTGAAAACCAGTTATGGCGATATCGAGCAAGAGCTAGCGCGGCAACAATTGCCCGTTTCCGCCGCAAATATCGCAGCAGCGGTGATCGCGGTGCGTCAACGAAAATTGCCCGACCCAGCCGTGATCGGTAATGCGGGTAGTTATTTCAAAAACCCGATCGTGCCAACGGAACAAGCACAGGCGCTAAAACAGCAATGGCCGGCACTGGTCTCTTTTGCGGTAGATGATAAGCACACCAAGCTTGCGGCAGGCTGGCTGATTGATCAGGCTGGCTGGAAAGGCAAACAGCTCGGCCCAGTCGGGATGTATGCCCAGCAAGCGCTAGTGATGGTGAATCACGGCGGGGCGAGTCAGCAAGATGTAAAAAAGCTGGAGTTTAATATTCAGGCAGCAATTGCCGCGCAATATGGCGTAAAACTTGAGGCCGAGCCAGTTTTTTGGTGAGTGAGAGCTATATCACCATCTGCGAATATGCTGTTTTTGTGTTGTATCAGCAAATTAACATTAATGATGTTAAAATCCGCCGTCATAATGGCCGAGTAAGGCTAGTAAGCTTGGCGATGAATACAAGAAAGCCAAGATTGAACTGGATTCAATAGCGGGACGGGTGATGGCGCGAAAGAAGTTGGCAGTGGTCTTAGGGTGTGCAATTGGGTTAGCGCATGGCGCATATGATGCAGACGATACGCTCAAACTCAATGCCGAAGTGGGCTATGGCTACGATGACAATGTTTTTCGTTTAAGCGAACAAGGCAGTAATAGCATTACCCGCAAGCATGGCCAGCAGGGTGATAGCAAACTAGACGTTGCACTTGGTGGCCGCATTGATGTACCGGTGTCTCGGCAAAATTTCAGTGCCAGCGCGCGGGTTAATCGCCAGCAATACATGGATTTTAGCGAGCTGAATTACACCGGCTGGCAAGCAGATCTTGGCTGGGCCTGGCAGGCGGGCAGTTTGTTGTCGGGGCAATTGAATGCTGGCACTAGCCGCAGCATGAGTAGCTTTGAAGATACGCGTGATGGCCGTATTGATATGGTACGTCAGAGCAATGTGCAATGGCAGGGCGCTTATTTAATATTGAGCAACTGGGCCTTGGTCGCTGATGTGGGCTATAGCAAGCAAACCCATGACGTTCGCACTTTGGAAGACGCCAAAAACCTGACTTATGGTCTTGGTATGCGCTATCGCACTGAATATGGTTCAAGCCTGACAGTGCGCCAGCAGTGGCAAGATTATGATTATTTACGCAATTTAGCTTTCATTCCTGCTGATCGTCGCGGGTATGAAGAACGGCTAACTCAGCTGGTATTGCAATGGCCGTACAGTGAAAAGCTGAACATCAGCGCGTCTGGCGGGGTGAGTAGCTGGAAATCAAAGTTAACTGGTGAGCGTTCTTCTAGCACACCGCAAGGCAACCTTGACCTCACGTGGCAGGCAACGGGTAAAACAAAGTTGCGGGCAGGTTATGGCCAGAACTTTGATCAGTTCACCAGTGGGGCAGGCCGCGATTTGCAGCGAGTTACCTATCTAGGCGCTGCGTGGGCGATGTCTGAAAAATGGCTGTGGGATTTAGAGCTTCGTCACTGGCAAAAACAAACTGAAATGCAGGCAGGCCAGCGTTTGCGCGATGAGCAATACGAATCAGCCAAACTCAGCGTGGTCTTCAAACCTGCCCGTGCATGGAGCATTCGCTCGTATCTGCGCTGGGAGCAGCGCGAAGATCAAATGGGCAGCGCTGATTATGATCTTTTTGCTGGCGGTATAACTGGTCGCTACGATTTTTGAAAGTAATGTTGGGCATATACAAAAAAAAGAAGGAATGAGAATGTTACGCGTATGGTTAATGACAGGTTTTTTGGCTTTGGCAGGTTCGGCACAAGCTGTCGTGGTTCAGCCAGGTTCATTTATTGATAACCCCGGGGTAATTGTTGGGGCAGGTGAACAAGACAACGGCGTGGTCGGGATTGATCAAACCAAGACCAATGTCACTATCGGTGTCAATGGCTTTGTTTCGCAGGGAAGTGGTCCGATTGCCCCGCGCGCATTGACAGCGGGTCCTGCAGCCCCAACAGAGTTTGGTTCTAGCGGAGCTAGCGGTTTTAGTTTGCCAACTGCACCGCTAAACCCAACTACACCAGAAAAGCCAATAACGCCGCCAGTGCCTGAGCCAGAGACTTATGCATTGCTTGGCCTCGGTCTTTTGGGCGTGCTGGCCGCTCGACGCCGTAAAGTTGCAGATTAAACAGGGAGAACCCAGTGCATCAGGATGTTGCTCTACATTTGAATAAACCAGATCAAACTTTACAGGCGGGGTTTAGTGGTCGCCCAAGTTTGCTGGGTGATCGCTTTCGCGAGTTTTCAAATGCGGCGCCCATGGTTAGCTTTTTTAAGCTGTTTCTGGATCCCGTCCTGGTCGTGGTTACACTGTTTGCACTGGCTATCCCGTTTGAAGTGGCAACGGATGGGCATGAAATCATCCTCGGAGCATTGGCTTTTCTGCTCTCGGCTTTGCTGCTCGATGGGGTGTTTTTATTCGTGCCCGGATACTCACGCCCTTTATTAGGTTTAGGCCGCTTCGCTTTTGAATGGCTAGTGGTGGTGACGGCCTTGGTGCTACTTGGTCGGATCTCTGGGTTTGATCAGTACTTCTATCCGCCTTACATGCTCACGTGGTTTGTGGTTGCGCCTTTGGTGCTGATCGCGGCACACGGCTTATTCCGCTGGTTTGTTTTGCGCCCAGATCTCGACCGCGCCACTAAACAACGTGTGGTCGTGATTGGTGCGAATCAACCCGGCGCAACACTGGCCCGCAACATGCAAACACACCCGTTTCTGAATAAAGAATTTGTCGGCTTTTTTGATGATCGGGCTGAAGATCGCTTAATGCTGGAGCGCACCGAGCAGCTCTTGGGTGGGCTGAAAGATGTCGCTGAATATGTGAAGGCGAATCACATCCAGCAAATTTATATTTCACTGCCGATGACGGCTCAGCCACGGGTGATGGATTTACTCGACGAGCTGCGCGATAGCACCGCCTCGGTGTACTTCGTGCCGGACCTATTTGTCTTTGATTTGATCAATGCCCGTTTTGACAATATTGCCGGTGTACCCGTGGTAGCGATTTGCGAAAGTCCATTTGTGGGGATGAATGGCGTGGTGAAGCGGATCAGCGATGTCGTGCTGTCCAGTTTGATTCTGCTGCTAATTTGGCCACTGTTGTTAGGGGTGGCGATTGCGGTGAAGCTCACCTCCAAGGGGCCGGTGTTCTTCAAGCAGAAGCGCTACGGTGAAGACGGCCAGAGCGTCTTGGTATACAAATTCCGTTCGATGAATGTCATGGAAAACGGCGATAAAGTCGTGCAGGCCACCCGGAACGATAACCGCCTCACGCCTATCGGTGGCTTTATTCGCAAGACCTCGCTCGATGAGTTACCGCAGTTTATTAATGTCTTGCAAGGGCGAATGAGTATTGTGGGGCCGCGCCCACACGCAAATGCGCACAATGAACAATACCGCAAGCTGATTTCGGGCTACATGATGCGGCATAAGGTTCGGCCTGGTATTACGGGTTGGGCGCAGGTAAATGGCTATCGCGGCGAAACCGATACATTAGATAAAATGCAGCGCCGCGTAGAATACGATCTGGATTATCTGCGCAGCTGGTCTGTTTGGCTTGACCTCAAGATTATTTGGAAAACCGCCACCATGATGTTCCGCGATCGGAACGCGTTTTAAAGTAAGGAAACACAATGAACGTAAAACCTCTGGTACTGGCTGTATTGATTGCAAGCACCCTCACGGCATGCGGTGAGAAAGACGATAAGAAATCGCCCAGCCAAGTCTTGGCTAAAGTCAACGACAGTGAAATCACCGTCCACCAGCTCAATTTTGTACTGGCCCAAGTGCCGAATGCCCAGCCAGAGCAAAAGCAGCAAGTGCTGGAGCAGTTGGTTGACCAAGAATTGCTGGTGCAAAAAGCCACCGAGCTTAAACTGGATCGCGAACCCAATGTGGTGCAAGCCATTGAAAATGCTAAACGGCAGATTTTGGCGCAGGCAGCGGCCGAACGGGTGATTGGCAAAGCCGGTGAGCCAAGCAAAACGGCTATTGATGATTTTTATGCGAAAAACCCTGCGCTGTTTGCCGAGCGTAAAAATTATGAATTCACAACCTTCGTGATTGAGAAAGCGGCCTATAGCGACGCACTCAATACTGCGCTGAATACCGCCACAACACCTGCCGCAGTGAAAGCGGCCTTGGATGCTGCGGGTATCAAATTTGACACTAACGAAGCCAACCGTTCGGCGGAACAACTGCCGATGCCGATGCTGCCTAAATTTGCGGCGATGAATGTGGGCGACATTATGGCGCTATCCGAAGGCGATAAAACGGTTCTGTTGCAGCTGAAGGCCACACATGCAGCCCCGGTGAGCCCTGCCGAAGCTGAGCCAATGATTAAGCGCTACTTGGCGAATAACGATGCCCAAGCGCAAGCAACGCAAAAAATGAAAGGCCTGCGTGATGCGGCCAAGATTGAATATTTGCAGAAATTTGCTTCTGCACCGGCGGCCAAGCCTGCCGAGCAGGCCGCATCATCGACCGATGAAAGTCTGAAAGCTGGTCTGAAAGGATTGAAATAATGTTACGCAAATGGCTTGGACTGTTCAGCCTGCTCGCCGGCTTGCTCATCAGCGGGGCGGTAAGTGCCGCGGGTGAATATGTGCTCGGGGCGGGGGATGTGGTCAAGATTCAGGTCTATGACCACCCTGATCTCACTACTGAAGTGCAGTTGAATAATCAGGGCACTCTCGCATTCCCACTGATTG
The DNA here is from genome assembly GCF_000799095.1 of Chitinibacter sp. ZOR0017. Classification (NCBI taxonomy): domain Bacteria; kingdom Pseudomonadati; phylum Pseudomonadota; class Betaproteobacteria; order Neisseriales; family Chitinibacteraceae; genus Chitinibacter; species Chitinibacter sp. ZOR0017. Next base: position 200,169 of record NZ_JTLG01000017.1, read on the forward strand.
GTGAAGTGAAGCTGGCCGGCCTCACCTACACCGATGCGGAAGCACTGATTAGCAAGAAACTGATTCAGGGCGGCTTTATCAAAAAGCCCAACGTGAATGTACTGATTGTGCAATACCGCAGTCAGCGCGTGGCGGTGTTGGGCGAAGTAAATAAACCGGGCCGATACGCCCTGGATAGTGCTACCGATCTGATTGATCTTCTGGCAATTGCCGGCGGCATTAGCGGGACGGGTGGCGATGCGGTGGTGGTGTTGCGTGGCGAAGAGCGCATCGAATACCACCTGAGCAAACTGACCCAGCTGGCCAACCCGGAGCGCCGCACCATTCCTATCTTGAATGGCGATACCGTGTATGTACCCCGCGCCAAGCAAATGTATGTGTATGGCGAAGTCAACCGCCCGGGTGCGTTCAAACTCGAGCCGAAAATGACGGTGATGCAAGCTTTGGCGGTAGCAGGTGGATTTAATCCGCGCGCCGCCAAACGCAGCATTGAAATCCACCGCGTGGATGACAATGGCCAGTTGCAAAAAGTAGAGGCCAAGCTCACCGATCTGCTGCTTGAAAACGATACCGTTTTTGTGAAAGAAAGCTTCTTTTAATCAAGTCTTGTCGAGCGCCGGCCAGGTATGGCCGGCTGTTTTTCGGCCTGAAAAAAGCAGTAGCGTTTTTGTAATGATGGGTATTGGTCGCCGAGCCAATGAGATGAAGATCTCTGGGTGTATACCTACCTGGGTATGGCGCTAAGTCATCATCGATACAGCGAGTACAAACATGACGTTTGAACAGTTTTTGAATATTCTGCGCGCCCGCAAGTGGATTGCATTACTGGTGTTTGCCACCGTATTGCTCACCACCTTGGTTGTGAGTTTACTATTGCCTAAGCAATACACCGCGGAAGCGACCGTGGCGATTGACATCAAAGCTGCCGATCCGGTAACGGGTCAGCCGGTGGCCGGCTATATGGCGCCAAGCTTTATGGCCACGCAAGTGGACATGATTAGCAGCCAAAATGCGGCGCTGAAAGTGGTTGATACCCTGGGCCTAACGCAATTGCCCGAAGCGCAGGCGCAATTTCAGGAGGCCACCAAAGGCCGTGGCGATATTCGCAATTGGTTTGCTGACACTTTGCTCAAAGGCCTCGATGTCAAACCGAGCCGTGAAAGTAATGTGATCAATCTGGAATACACGGCCACCGATCCACAATTTGCCGCTACCTTGGCCAATGGATTTGCCCAGGCCTATATTCGCACCACAGTGGATATTAAAACTGCCGCTGCACAGCAAAATAACGCCTTTTTCCAAGTGCAACTGAAATCGTTGCAAGCCAATCTGGAAAAAGCCCAAGCTACCCTGTCCGAATACCAGCAAGCGAATGGCATTGTCGGTTCGGATGAGCGCCTCGATATCGAAACGCAAAAACTCAATGAGCTTTCTAGCCAACTGGTGGGCGCACAGGCACAAACCTTTGATGCCCAATCGCGTGCACGCGGTGGTCAAATCGCGCCAGATGTATTGAATAACCCGCTGATTCAGCAATTGAAAGCCCAGCTCAGCCAGCAAGAGGCGAAATTTAAAGAGCTATCAGAAAAAAATGGCCCCAATCACCCGCACAATCAGCAGGCTCTGGCCGAGCTGAACGCCACCCGAGCACAACTTAATGAGCTGCAATCGCAATATGCGGGTGGCCTGAACAGCGCGGCGGGCAATTCAGCTTCACGCCAGGCGTCTTTGCAAGCCGCTCTGCAAGCCCAAAAAGACCGCGTGCTCGAGCTGAAAAACCAGCGTGCCAAGCTGGATGTCTTGCAGCGCAATGTGGATAACGCCCAGCGTAGCTACGATCAGGCTTTGCAGCGCTTTAGCCAAACCATGCTGGAAAGCCGCGCAGATTCTAGCAATATCAGCATCTTGAAATCTGCCGTGGCGCCGCTGAAACACTCTAGCCCCAAGACCGTGCTCAACCTGATCTTGGCTATATTTGTGGGCGCACTGCTAGCGATTGGCTTTGCCATGTTGGCTGAATTGATTGATCGCCGCGTTCGTACGCCGGACGATATTGAAAATATGCTGGGGATTAAAGTACTGGCCGATTTACTGCCGCCAGCCCCTCGCAAACGCAAATTTGGCCGCCTGTCAGGAGTAAACGCATGAACGCCGCCATTCATTCTAATCAGCCGGGCAATGGCAATATCGGGCAGCTGTTGCTTAACGCCGGCAAGATCACCCCAGCGCAAGCTGAAAAGATCCTGCATCTGCAAAAAGAAAGTGGGCTGCGCTTTGGCGAAGCCGCCATCAAGCTGGGGTTTATTTCCGACGCAGATATTCAAGATGTGCTGGCGCATCAGTTTGAATACCCCTATCTGGTATCGGGTCAGAGCAAAGTTAGCGAAAAGCTTGTGGCGGCATACTCCCCGTTTGATGTGCGGGTAGAAGCACTGCGCAGCTTGCGCAGTCAGGTATTGCTCAGCTGGATGGAAAGTGGTCATAAATCGGTAGCCCTGGCCTCATATGATGCCGACACCGCCAGCGATACTTTGGCTGCCAATCTGGCGGTGGTGTTTTCGCAGCTGGGCGAGCGCACATTGCTGGTCGATGCCAATTTGCGTGCTCCCCACCAACATCATTTGTTCGCGGTGGAAAACCGTAAAGGCCTCACGGATGTATTGGCTGGCCGGAGTAGCGTGGCGGATTCAATCCAGAAAATCACTGATTTCCGTGATTTATCCTTACTGACGGCGGGTACCAACGCACCCAACCCCCAAGAGCTGCTCTCGCGTGATAGCTTTAGCCAGATGGTGCAAGAGCTGGCCAGCCAATACGATGTAGTGATCTATGCCACCTCGCCCTTGGCCAATAGTGCTGATGCCCAGCTAGTGGCTTCACGCGTGAAAGGGGCCATTTTAGTGGCCCACCGCCATCAAACCCCAGTCAAAGGCCTGCAGGAAGCCAAGGCACTACTGGAGCATAGCCAAACCACCATATTGGGCGCTGTATTGGCGCAGGATGTGTGATATGCAAACCGCACAGCAGCAAGCGCAAAATGGCCAATTTAATTTGGCCGTTTTTTTTAAGAAAAACTTACTCATTGTGTTGGGTTTGCTCGCACTCGCCGTGCCTACATGCCTGAGCCTGGCGCAAGGTATCTGGCAAAGTGATGATCAGGCCCACGGCCCAATTATCCTCGCCATTGTGGTATGGCTATTCTGGCAGGTAAAAGAGCGCATCGTAGCGCTGCCAGATCGCCCAGCCACTGGCATGGCCTTTGTGCTGCTGATCCCAGCCTTATTGCTGTATGTATTAGGCCGCTCGCAAGCGATTTTAATATTTGAAATCGGGGCGTTTATCCCGCTAGTAATGGCGCTATTGCTGCTCAGCAAAGGGCCACGGGCCATTGCAATCGCCTGGTTTGCGCTGGTGTTTATGCTGTTTTTAATCCCGCTACCCGGCTCGGTGGTGGATGCGCTCACTGGCGCCTTAAAAAGCCAAGTCTCCCATATTGCCGAAGTGATCCTCTATGCGGCGGGCTACCCGGTAGGGCGCAGCGGCGTATTGATTACCGTGGGGCAATATCAACTGCTGGTGGCGGATGCCTGCTCGGGTATGCATTCCATGTTTAGTCTGCTGGCGGTAGGATCTTTGTATGTCTACATCACCAATCACCAGAGCAAATGGCGCAATGTCATTTTGATTTTGGCGATTTTGCCAATGGCTTTTATCGCTAACATCATTCGTGTAATGACCTTAATCTTAGTTACGTATCATTTCGGCGACGATGCTGGCCAGGGATTTATTCATGATTTTGCCGGAATGGCATTGTTTGCTTTTGCTTTGGCTGGCATGTTTATTCTTGATGCAATTCTGGGCCTCCTGAACAAACCCAAGGTATACAAACATGCCTAACAAGAAAATGACCCAGTTGCTAGTTGCTGTGATGATGTTCACTGCTGGAATCGCTGCACACACACTAGTGCCAACAGAATCAATAGCTGTAAAGCGCAATTTGAAATTAGCCAATGCACTACCAGAGCAATTTGGTGATTGGAAGATTGATCCAAATCAGCCTGTTATTGAAGTTCCTGCTGAAATGCAGGCAACAATCAATAAAATCTACTCTGATACAATTAGCCGAACTTATATCAATCAAGCAGGGCAACGTGTGATGATTGTAATTGCGTACGGGAAAGATCAGGGGGATCAGAATGCAGTTCATCGACCTGAGGTATGTTATCCCGCTCAAGGTTTTACGGTAGGTCAAAGTCGAAGAGAACAAGTGCGTGTGGGTGAAAAAAGCCTGAATGTAGTTAAATTACTTGCTAAGCAAGATCAACGTCATGAGCCAATTACCTATTGGATAACAGTCGGAGAGTATCAAGTTGCCAGTGGGCAGCAAGCAAAAATAGCTCAACTTAAATATGGCTTGAGTGGCAAAGTAGCAGACGGTTTGTTATTTAGAGTATCCAGTCTAGGTGCTGATGAAATGGCAGAGTATAAATTGCAGGAGAGATTCATTACTGAGTTATATGCAGTATTGCAAGAGCCTGTAAAGAGTTGGTTGTATGGTGTTGCTAGCCCGCAATGATGGAATAAATAGTGATTAAGAATACAACAACTCGCGTAAAACAAAGCATGCTTTCCATGCTGATTACGAGGCCGCTTTCAGCTGTGGCAGGCTTAGTAGTACTTGTCCTATTGTCACGTGGATTAAAAAGTACTGAGTATGCAATCTATTTTGCTGTTTGGGCTGTTGCAGAAATTGTAATTCTGGCGAGCAATTGCGGATTGATTCAATCCGTTTATCGGTATGTGAGTGCAGCACAGAAGACTAATGGCTGCTATGTCGTAGAAGGCCCGGTGCTAAAATTGATTGCACTTCGCTTTTTATCACTAATTTTATCTGGCGGAATTTTGCTATCTTTTCCGGATTTATTTGTAAGGGTTTTTTCAGGGGCGCATTTTAGTTCGGTGTTGGTTCTCTATGTCCTCGCAATATCGATTTGCGAAGGGATGGCGCGTTTTTTTGAATCGATTTTCGATTCTATGCTCTCACAGGGACGTAGCCAATTTACACTTTTACTGCGAACTTTAGTTCGTGTGGTGGGGTTGTTGTATCTTGGTTATCAAGATGGATTGACAATTGAAAATGTGATTCGGTTGGAGATGATCGCCGCTTCTTTGGGTTTTTTTGTTGGGTTTATTCTTTTTGCGCAATTATATGTTGCAAGTGAATTGGGTTCGACGGAATTGCATGAAGGCACTTTGGTGCGCATGGTAAAGTTTGCTGTGCCAGCATATATGGCACAATTACTTGGTATTCTTTACGGCCCGGATGCAATGAAGTTGATTTTAGCGGGCAATGTGGGAGCGCACGCGCTTGCCGTATTTGGCTTTGCATACTCCTTGGCGGCTGTGGTACAGCGCTACTTACCGATTAATATTTTGGCTGGGGTTTTCCGTCCGGTGTTTGTGGCTGCTTCTAAGAAAGAAGATGCAAATCACATTCTGCCTGAGATGCTGGTGATGGTAATTAAAGTTAACTGGCTATTTGTTGTCCCCATTTTTTGCATCTTAATATTCTTAGGGGATTGGTTTTTAGGGAAAATCTCGGGCGGTAATTACACCAACGCTGGGCCAGTAATGTGCATCATTGTTGTGGCATTGTTAGCTGTTGCAACCCATGGTGCATTGTCAATGTACTGTTTGGCACGTGAAACGTCTTGGGCTCCAATGTGGGCAACAGCATGTAGTGCGGTTGGGTTACCAATTGCGATCTATCTAGGTGGACGTTATGGCGCAATTGGTGTGGCCTTGGCATTTTTGGTGAGCGAGATAATCTGGTGCTTTGCGTGCTATTTAATTTTACAGATAAATCAAGTTCATCGATTTACTTTGCCAATTCGAGGTCTACTAGTGATTGTGGGGAGTGTAACTACTGCGGTTGCTTTACCGCTGGCCTTTAATCATTGGTTTTCGCCAGTGCTTTCAGCAGTTGTTGCGATTTTGGTGTTGTTGATTTTGCTGATTAAATTTTCACCCTTTTCTAGTCTTGAGCAAAAATGGCTAACTTCAGTTTGCCCAGCTCCTTTAGCTAAGATATTGAGACTGTAATATGTTTAAGAGAATGATTCGAGAAACGGCCTTGCGTATACCAGGGCTCGCCACAATGTATTCTGGTTCCCGCTCATTTTATCATCGCACTCGTAAAATTTTATTTTACGTGCGCGATGCCAAGCTTACCTTCAAGCATATGAATTGGATGGGTGCGCATCAACGTGCCTATACGACTTTAAGCGCGGCATTGCTCTTTCAGTATCACAAATTAGAGAAAGGCCTTTGTATGCCGGGGGAAAAACGCTTTTTTGGATATGATCCAGCAATTGCGACTCTGGATTTAATGGCCGAATGGCGTAAGCATGGGCTTTCTGAACAAGACCCTGTTTTCCGCGGGGCGATCGAAACATTGCGCGCTTATCGTCAACGATTAAATGAGACCCCCCCGAAGCAGGGAAAGATATTGCGTGAAAGACTTGATGGATTACTCGAGCAATATACTGAGCAGGAAAAGACTTTAAGTACCCCTTTGCCCGCTCGCCTAATCACTACCGATGTGGTGTGGCCTATTTTTCAACAGCTGGTTGAAGCGCGGCGCAGTGTGCGTGAATATCAGTCTACGCCGGTTGACTTGGCTCTAATTCGGCGAGCTGCAGAGCTTGCGCAATTAAGTCCCAGCGCCTGTAATCGGCAGCCGTGCCGTATTCATGTTTACAGCGATAAACAAAAAATCGAAGCGCTGTTAGCTCTTCAAAATGGCAATCGTGGTTTTGGGCATACTGCGCCCTTGCTTATACTCGTCACGGCGGATGCCTATTCTTTTTTTGACGCATCGGAACGTAATCAACCTTATGTAGATGGTGGACTCTATGCCATGAATCTACTTTATGCTCTTCAAGCCCAAGGGCTCTCAAGTTGCTGCCTGAATTGGTGTGTCGAACCGGCACAGGACGAATTAGCACATCAACTCGGGAAGGTGCCAGAACAGGAACGCATCGTAATGTATTTACTGGTCGGTTATGCCGCTAGTGGAGCCTTAGTACCTCGTTCTCCTCGACGCGCGTTAGAGTCTACCGTGATTATTCATTAATAAATTTGTTTTCTCAGGAAAGAAAAATGGCAAAAATCTATTTCGCCGGCCAAGATAATTTTGGTAATCGTGGTTGTGAAGCCCTAATCCGTTCAAATGTTAAAACAATTTTGCAACATATGCCTGCGGCAGAGTTTATTGTGCCGAGTCACGCACCGGAGGTAGATGCTAAGCAATGGCCGGATGCAAAACAATATGCAGTGCAATTTGTGCCTGCTGAACCGATCCCATCTGCAATTCGTTGGTGGAGCCGGGCACGGCGTGTCCTGAAATCCTTGGATGCGCATCCGCCTAAATTCACGGTTAGCGCTAATACGCAGGCACATATTCTAAGTGCAGATGCTTTGGTGATGACGGGCGGCGATATTATTTCTTTGGATTATGGTCTTGGATCACTTTATTACTGGATGCGCATTTGCGAAACCGCGATGAATGCGGGTAAGAAAACAGTACTGTGGGCTGGTTCGGTTGGCCCTTTTAGTAAAATGCCTGCGGTGGAAAAGTTGATGATTGGCTTTTTGCAACGGTTTAGCTTAATCACGGTGCGAGAAACGGCTTCATTAGAATATCTGCAGAAACTAGGGATTGAGAATGTGCAATTAGTCGTTGATTCGGCATTTGCCCTCGATTTTGAGCCAGTGTCTGAAGATTTGTTGCAATTGTTTAAACAAGCCAAGCCAGTGCTTGGATTTAACGTTAGTCCACTGATTCGCAATTTTAGGGAAGACGCTGACTCGAAGACCGCGCTCGATCAGGAGGTGGTGAACTTTTTGATCGCCACTTTGCAGCAAAACGAGGTCAATGTAATGCTCGTGCCACACGTAGATCCGCTCAATGGGCAAACCGAAAACAGTGATTCGGCTTATATGAGTCAGATTTTAGATCAATTGCGTGCCGCTGGATTTGGCCCTGATGTGGTACAGATGTTGCCCCGCACATTAAATGCAGCCCAGTTGAAAGATGTCATTCGCCGGTGTCATTATTTTATGGGTGCGCGCACTCACGCCACGGTTGCTGCATTATCACAAGCGGTGCCAACAACATCGATTGCCTATAGCATTAAGGCGAAAGGGATCAATAAAGATCTATTCGGTCATTTAGATTTTGTGCTGGAAACCCCTCAAGTCACAAGCGCAAGTTTGCAGCAGCATTTTAATCTACTGATTAGTCAACGCGCGACGATCCAGCAGTATTTAGCTGATAAATTGCCAGTCTTTAAATCTGAAGCATATCGCTCCGCACAATTGCTTCAAGCGATGTTTTAAGGGGAGCCCCTATTTGTGATTAACAAAGAAAATGGAGGTGTTTTCGCGCTAGGGGTTATTGCGGTACTGACTGCAATGCTTTTTGGCGGCGTCACAGCTCTTGGTAGCTATCGTTTGATCATCGGCTTATTGGCGCTGCTGAGTGCGGTGGTGCTACTTAGGAGTTTGCCAGTACTGAGTTATTCTGTTTTGGCGGCCAGTCTGCTGGTAAGTGGTTCACTAGAAATTTTCTTCGGTATTTCACAAGCAAATTGGTTGGCATCGTTACTTGCTCTGGCATTGTTTGTTGCGGTTTGCTTTGCGCCTAAACCCGATAAATTAAAAGCCCCATTGTTTATTAATCGGTTGATGGGCATGGGGTTTGCACTCTACGTCTTGACCTTGATTTTTAGCACAATGGTTAATTTTGCCAATGTGAGCCAATTGGTGGTGGGATTAAGAACTTTGATCCCATTTTTAGCCGTATTTTACGTGGTAGCTTTGGGGTATCTGCAAGAGCAGACGTTACAGCGTCATACACGATTGATTTTGATAATTGGTTGTCTGCAGTGGCTTTTTTGTATCGCACAACAATTAATAGTCGTACCCAAGCGCTATGGAATGGGGGCTGTAGGTGGTGATGCAGAAGCCATTGTCGGCTCCTTTGGTGGCAATCCATTGGGGGGGGGCTATACCGGCGAAATGGCTTGTTTTACGGTTATGGTGTTATTTGTTGTTTATTTCTTAGTTGAGCACCAGCAGCTAAACCGGCGCTGGCTGTGGTGTGCGGTGATTTCCGCTTTGGTTTCAATCGGCCTGGCCGAAACCAAAATCGTCATTGTATTAACGCCTCTGTTGCTGATCGGCGTGCTCTGGCAAGTACCAGGCGGTATCAATCGTGGGCAACTGAAAATGTTAGCTCTTTTTGGGTTTGCGTTAATAGTGATTGTTGCAATTTACTCGCAAAGGTTCTGGCAAGCGGACGGCGAGGTGCTGCATGCATTCACCTATTCTTTTGATCCAAATTTCAAAATTGACCCTCTGCATCGTGGTCGTTTTGCAAATTTAGAATATTGGTTTGATCAGACCAAAACGTCGATGCCCTTGTTGTATTCATTTATTGGTTTCGGGCCCGGTGCAACTTTGGAAAGCAGTTTTCTCGCCGGCGCAGGATCAGCAGTGCTGCAGTACGGCCCAGGTATTGATAATACGGCATTTTCTATTTTGTTATGGAATTGTGGGCTGCTAGGTACTCTTGGTTTTACTCTTTTAACATTGGGTGCTTTTTTTGAGGCTAGCCGAATTTCACGCTTAGCCCATGTTACCAGCTGGGTGCGCTGGCTGATGGTTGGTTTAAAAGCGTGGGTGTTGGTATTCCTCGCCATGCTGCCGTATCAGCCGGCCATGGTGGCAGGGGTCAGTATGCAATATTTGTTCTGGTTCTCTCTTGGCTTGATAGTATATTACGGCCGCCGATCAACGCTAGTTGGATTTAAATAAATATAATGAAAAAACAATTGATTGCAGTGAGCGTGTTATTGCTGTCGGCATGTGGTAACAGCCAAGGAAATACTTTTAATGTGGCTGAAGGCGGCAATAAAATAATAATAGCGCCAGCTCTGGTCGATGGTCGTACCGAAGTTAAAAATTTCTTTGGCGTACATTCTTTATGGTGGGAAACGCAAACTGCGTTAGCTGACGCTAATGGCAATTTAAGCACTGCGAGTGTGCAGGCCCTGAAGACCAGTATGGTTTCCTCCATTCGTTATGGTGGCGCTGTTAATGAAATTGATTGGCAAAATTGCATCAAGCCGGTCGCTAATACTTTATTACTTAAACCGGCTAGTTGGTCTGCGCCGCAGCCATGCTTATTTGGTCCGCTTGAATATGCTAAAAGTTTGGATCAATTAAATCTAGGTGTGTCTTGGCATATAGCCAATGTGGTTGGCTACGAGCAGCAGGAAACAGATCTTGGCGTGCTGAGTAAAAGTGCCGCAGCATATGCTAGTTATGTTAAAGGTGCCTCGCCCAGTCGCACTCGCTATTGGGAAATCGGCAATGAGCTAGAACGTGGCCGGCTGCAATGGGCTGCGGATAAAATTGCTCAGCGTTCAGAGCCAGTTATTCAAAGTATTTTGCAGGCGGATCCGGCGGCTAAAATTGTTGTCCCATTGCTTGAATACAAGCCAGATTGGATAAGCAGCGATCTTGAGCATAACCGTTTTTTAGTCAATCGATTTAAAGGGTATACATCCGAATTTGCTTTCCATATGTACTACGATAATCCGCCAGAGGGGCCGAGTATTATCAATCGACTGACTAAGCTGGCGGACAATATCACGATGATGAAGCAGAATGGTGTCCAATATCCTGGGGTCTGGCTTACCGAGCATGCGCGCTGGCCACAAGGTAATCCAAGTGATAATCAATGGTCATCTAATTGGTATCAAACTGCGGATGCCAATGGTGTGCTATCGACTGCGGATTTTCTGATTGGCTTAAGCCAAATGAATGGCGTACGTGGCGCGATGTGGCATGGCTTACGCGCAGGCCCGTGGAATTTTTTAAATGTAAACAATGGAATGGTTATACCAAGTAATATCGCCTATTTGTTTAAGGTTTTTAATCTGCCAGATACCAATAAGGCACTCACGACAGTCTCGACCGCTTCGTATGACGGCGATCATCTGGGTAAATATGCTATTCGTGCTTCTGTATTTTCGATACTTAATCAATCACGCGCATATCGAGTTTGGTTAATCAATCGCTCGCCTTACCAAAAACCGGTTGCCCTTTCGTTGCGTGCCGTGTTGCCAGATGGTGCCGTGACTTTAAAGAAACGTGAGTTACAGATTGCTCAAGATGGTAGTACATCCAGCGCTTTAATAAAATATTCAGAAGAGGGCGGTAACATCAAATCTGGTAATTTATCGCTTCTGGTGCAGCCGCTTTCAGTCATGTCTTTCGATATTGTGATGAAATAATGGCCAATATATTACTTTCTGCATTTGCGTGTGATCCGGATTTTGGCTCCGATGAAGAGGTTGGTTGGCAGTGGGCTCGCCAATTGGCAGTGCGTGGCCATCAAGTGACTGTGTTTACCCGCACTTCGCATCGTAATGCGATTGAGCGACACAGGGATAAAACCGGCGAGTGTGCAAATGTAAGGTTTATTTATATCGATCTGCCCCGTATTCATGCGCTGTTGGCAAAAATTAACCGGCGAAATCACCTGTATTATTATTTGTGGCAATGGGCTGCATATCGCTATGCCGCACACTGGATCAAAACCGAATCTATTGATCTGATTCACCATGTTACTTGGGTTAGTTTTCGCCAGCCTAGTTTTATGGGCCTGTTGGGTAAGCCCTTTTATTTTGGGCCCGTGGCTGGGGGAGATGAAATACCTCCCGGTTATGCGTCTTTATTTTCTACTCAACAACGCATCATCGAAAATGTGCGCGCATTATTGAATGCGTTGGTTCGATTTGACCCCTTAATGCGAATGACTTTTAATCAGGCCCGACGAGTACTCTTTACTTCGGCGGGGCATCTGGGCCGGGTACCCCATGATGTCGCGGCCAAGGCACAAATCGAGTTAGCCATTGGGTGGAATACACAGTCTGCTCCATCTCTAAACGAGCTACCTGCAATTCTGCACCCATACCGCTTGCTATTCGTCGGCCGTTGTATTGGGTTAAAGGGAATGGATCTGGGGTTGCGAAGCTTTGCGCAGGCTTTGTCGCAGCGTCCTGACTTGCGTCTGACCATCATCGGTGATGGTGTTGATCGCCCACGCTGGCAACGTATTGCGGCAGAGTTACAGATTGATCATGCAATCGAATGGAAAGGCTGGCTGGCCAAAGAAGAGGTGCTGGCGACTTATCAGCAATATGATTTGTTGTTTTACCCGAGCTTGCGCGATTCAGGCGGCTTTGTGGTCTTGGAGGCCTTACAAGCGGGACTGCCAGTGGTCTGTTACAAACTAGGGGGGCCCGGTGTCGTGGTCGATGAAAGTTGTGGCGAGGCTGTAGTGGCTTTGACTGATCAGGCCGCCACGGTGAATGAATTTGCAGCCGCAACATTGCGGATTCTGGCACGCTTAGCGAACGACACTGAATTGCGCGGCCAGTGTCAGCAACGGGTACAAGCATTCACCTGGGACGCCTTAATTTCCCGTATCTACTCGCCAATCATGCAAGAACTGGGGTTAAGTAATGAAAATTGAAGTTGTGAGTTTTACTGGCGATTCTGGTCTCGCTGATTATTCAGTATCCCTTGCTCGGGCTTTATCAGCCCTTGTTCGGACTACGGTTGTCACCGCACGCTCATTACCAGCACGTTTTGATCAGTTAGGTTTTGAGGTGTTGAGAGTTTTTCGCCGCTCGCGCCACTATCCGATTGATCTGTTTCGTTTTTTGTTTGGCGTGTTACGGCGCCGTCCTGCATGGGTTATTTTTCAGGGGCCACTTAAATTTGCGCTGCTAGATGGCTTATGTGTTAGAACGTTGCGTGTATTTGGCATTCAATGTTGTATTACTGTGCACGATGTTTTGCCCCACTACCCCCGGCCCTGGAGTAAAACCACATTTGGTTTTTATTATCGCTCATTTGATCGGGTTATTTGTCATTCTCAATCGGCTAAAGCGGGAGTAGAGGCATTAGGTGTCCGCGCTCCAATTTTAGTTGTACCTCATGGTATTTATGATATTTTTAATCTAACCCAAATTAGCCAGCAGGCAGCCCGGGAAAAAATACCCGGTATTGAACCCCAGGACTTTGTCACCCTTTTTTTTGGCCATTTAGAGCCGCGAAAAGGCCTCCTCGAATTTCTGACTTGTGCCAAGCAGTTTGCCGATGTGCCCCGTTTCAAATTTTTATTGGCGGGAGCCAGTAGTGTGGCTGGCCATGGTCCGCAATATGCCGCAGCGCTGAACGAAGCAAAGTTGATGCCTAATGTTGTATTACATGATCGACGCATACCATTTGAAGAAGTCGAGAATTTCGTTGCAGCCAGTAATGTCATCAGTCTTCCGTATCTTGAAGGGACGACCAGTGGTGTACTCAAGATTGCTCTCGCGTTTGCTTTGCCCGTAGTTGCCACGCGGGTTGGCGATTTTCCGGAGCAAGTGCCCGCGGGGGCTGGCTTATTTATTGATGCGGATAACCAAATTGCGACTAATCTTGGGCTTGCATTGCGCGAGATGGAACAAAATTATGATCAATTTCAAACTGCAATGAGTGTGGCAGGTCAAGACGCACAATGGCCATTAATTGCACAGCAACTCCTTGATTTTTTACAGCGAAAATAAAATGCCTCGTCTATTGAGTGTAAACAATTACCACTATCGCCGTGGTGGTTCCGATGTGGTTTATTTAGAACATGCGGCCTTGTTAGAAAAGTTGGGATGGCGCAATGCTTTCTTTTCAATGCACCACCCCAAAAACTTTGCATCAGAATGGTCTGAGTACTTTGTAGAGGAGATAGAGTTTGGTCATAACTATTCATTAGTTGATAAAGTCAAGATGGCCTCAAAGATTGTTTACTCTTTTGAGGCGCAAAAAAAAATTAAGCGACTCGTCAATGACTTTAAACCTGATGTTGCCCACTTGCATTGCATTTACCATCATTTATCTCCGGCGATTATTCCAACGCTAAAAAGTCTGAATGTGCCAGTTGTGATGACTGCCCATGATCTAAAAATTGCCTGCCCAGCTTATAAGATGCTAAATGAAACCGGCATCTGCGAGAAATGCAAAGATGGTTCGGTTATCAATGTTATCAAGCATCGGTGTTTGCGAAATTCTTTGGCGGCCAGTGCCATAGTTGCCGCGGAGACTGCAGTCCATCGTTCGCTCGATACTTATAAAAAACACATTGATCGGATTGTTGTTCCCAGCCAATTTTTTATGAAGAAATTTGTAGAATGGGGTTGGCCTGTTGAGAAATTCGTATACATTCCAAATTATGTTGATGTTTCCCAGTTTGAGCCTGCTCAGGATGCCGGCGCTTATTTCCTGTATTTTGGGCGTCTTGCCCCAGAAAAAGGCGTTGCTACATTAATCCATGCATCACATCAGGCAGGCGTGCCGCTAAAAATTGCGGGTACTGGCCCGATTGAACTTGAACTGAAGGCTCTCACAAAAGAGCTTGGTTCAAGTGCAGAATTTCTGGGTTACCGCTCTGGGGGCGAGTTACATGATTTGATTCGTGGTGCGCGTGCAGTGGTATTACCTTCTGAGTGGTATGAAAATGCTCCAATGAGTGTGCTGGAGAGTTTTGCCTTAGGTAAACCTGTAATTGGCGCCGATATTGGTGGCATACCTGAAATGGTCATAAATGGTACGTCAGGATGGACATTTACAAGTGGCAATGTGGATGATTTGACCGAGGTGTTACGCCAAGTGGCTGGCTGTCCTGATGATGCCTTGGTTCAACTCGGGTATAGCGCACGACAGATGGTTGCTGAGCACTTTAATCGCGAGCAGTACGTGAACAAAATCCAAGCGCTTTATTCTGATCTGGGTGTGCAGCTATGAAAAATAAAACCATTCGTATTTTAGGTATTCGTGGTGTACCAGCTGCCCATGGTGGATTTGAGACTTTTGCAGAATACCTCGCTCCCTTTTTGGTTGAACGCGGTTGGACTGTCATTGTTTATTGCCAAGAAGAGGGTGAGGGTGAGATTTATGAGTCCGACTGGCGCGGAGTGAAGAGAATCCATATTCCGGTTCATGGCAATGGCGCCAAGAGCACGATTGTTTTTGATTGGGTCTCAACGCTGCACGCGAGCAAGAGTAAAGATCTCTGCCTTACGCTAGGGTATAACACCGCTCTTTTTGCGACCGTGTTACGGTTCAAGGGGGTTCCGAATGTTATCAATATGGATGGGATCGAATGGCGCCGGGCTAAATGGGGGCTAGTAGCCAAGACTTGGTTCTGGATCAATGAGTGGGCCGGCTCGCTATTAAGCAATCATATGGTTGCTGACCATCCTCAAATTAAAGTCCATTTAGCGCGTGGTGCTGCTGATAGCAAAATCACCATGATTCCTTATGGCGCGGAACGTCTTGCCACATTTGAACCAAAAATTCTTGAACAGTTCGGGCTCAATGCCGGTTGTTATGGCATTTTGATCGCTCGGCCAGAGCCTGAAAATTCGGTCCTTGAGGTTGTTCAGGCCTTTTCCAAACAATCGCGTGGAATGCCATTAGTAATACTAGGGAATTACAAGCCGCAAGGAAATGCTTACCATGCTGAGGTTTTGGCGGCGGCTAGCGCTGAAGTTAAGTTTGTTGGTGCTATCTATGATCGACAGGTAGTGAATTCTTTGCGGGTTGGTGCCCGTTTCTATGTGCATGGTCATCAGGTTGGGGGGACAAATCCCTCTCTCGTTGAGGCTCTAGGTGCAGGCAACCCCGTGTTGGCCCATGACAATCGCTTCAATAGATGGGTTGCTGCAGAATCGGCGGTCTACTTCTCTTCGATAGATGAATGTCATGAGCAAATCACCAGGCTATGTAACGATGGGGCCTTGGTACAAAACTTGCAGCAGGCCGCTATTGCTCAGTACCATTCAAAGTTTGAATGGGATGCAGTATTAATTCAGTACGAACAATTGTTACTCAAGTGGCAACAAAAAGATTAAAGGAAAGCAGAATGATTTTAGTAACTGGTGGCGCAGGCTTTATTGGTGGCAATTTTGTACTTGATTGGTTGGCGCAATCTGATGAGCCTGTAATTAATGTGGACAAGCTCACCTACGCAGGTAATCTAGATACCCTTAAGTCACTGGATGGTGATGCTCGGCATATTTTCGTGCGTGCCGATATTGGCGATCGTGAAGTGATTGGGCGCCTGCTAGCCGAGTACAAACCACGGGCAGTGATTAACTTTGCGGCTGAGTCGCATGTCGATCGGTCAATTCATGGCCCTGGTGATTTTATTCAGACCAATGTGGTCGGCACTTTCAATCTGCTCGAAAGCGTGCGTGCTTACTGGAGTGAGCTGCCTGCAGATCAAAAAGGGGCTTTCCGCTTTCTGCATGTATCCACCGATGAAGTGTATGGCACGCTAGAAGCTAGTGATCCGCCTTTCAGCGAGACCAATACCTACGAGCCAAATAGCCCTTATTCGGCATCGAAAGCCGCTTCAGATCATTTGGTGCGTGCATGGCACCATACCTATGGCTTGCCGGTGCTGACGACCAACTGCTCTAATAACTACGGCCCCTACCATTTCCCAGAGAAATTGATTCCGCTAGTGATTTTGAACGCGCTGAATGGCAAACCGTTACCGATTTATGGTGATGGCCAGCAGATTCGTGATTGGTTGTATGTGAAAGACCATTGCTCAGCGATTCGTCGCGTACTCGAAGCCGGGAAATTGGGTGAGACATATAACGTCGGTGGTTGGAACGAAAAAGCCAATCTGGATGTGGTGAAGACGATTTGCAGCTTGCTTGATGAATTGCAACCCCGCGCCGATGGCCAAGGTTACGCGGATCAAATTACCTACGTGACCGATCGCCCAGGCCACGACCGCCGCTACGCGATTGATGCGCGCAAACTCGAACGAGAATTGGGCTGGAAACCGGCTGAAACGTTTGAATCGGGCATTCGTAAAACGGTGGAATGGTATCTCGGCAACCAAGCTTGGGTAGGTAATGTGACCAGCGGTGCATACCGTGAGTGGGTATCAACCCAGTACGGAGCCTAAACATGGTCGCTCAAGCAATACCCAAGATTTTAGTGACGGGTAAAAATGGCCAAGTCGGGTTTGAGTTGCAACGTAGCCTCGCCGTATTAGGTGAGGTGATTGCGGTTGATCGAGAAGAATGTGATCTATCGAACCCAGCTGCGATTCGTGAACTCGTGCAGCGTATTCGACCAGACATCATCGTTAACCCCGCCGCGCATACCGCGGTGGATAAAGCGGAATCCGAAATCGAACTGGCCACGGCGCTCAATGCCACCGCACCACAGGTCTTTGCAGAAGAAGCCGCCAGGCTCGGCGCCTTGCTGATTCATTATTCCACTGATTACGTTTTTGATGGCAATAAAGACGGCTGGTACGTTGAGACAGATACACCCAACCCGCGATCGGTATATGGCAAAACCAAATTAGCCGGCGAGCTGGCTGTAGCGGCGGCGAATCCGCGGTATTTGATTTTCCGTACTAGCTGGGTGTTTGGTGCACATGGCGGCAACTTCCTGAAAACCATGCTTAAGCTGATGCAAACCCGCGATGCGCTCAGCGTGGTGGCCGATCAGTTTGGCGCGCCCACTGCTGCCAGCTTACTCGCCGATGTCACCGCGCAAATTATCGCGCAATACCTGCGCAGCACGGATAAGGCCAGCTTCGCCTATGGCACTTACCATCTGGTCGCCAGTGGTGAAACCAGCTGGCATGGGTATGCATCGCTAGTGAATGAAATTGCTGAACAGCAGGGCTATACCCTAAAGATTTCAAGCCAAGACATCAACGCTATTCCTGCCAGCGACTACCCAGTACCCGCGCCACGCCCAGCTAATTCACGCCTGAACACGCAAAAACTGCAAACCACATTTGGGTTAACGCTACCCAGCTGGCAACACAGCGTAGGGCAGGTGATGACACTGCTCAAGCAGGCTTAGACAAAAGACCGAATTCTCAACTTAGGAACTAATCATCATGGCTAATCGCAAAGGCATTATCCTCGCCGGTGGTTCTGGCACGCGGCTGTACCCCGCTACGATAGCAGTCTCAAAACAATTGCTCCCGATTTACGACAAACCGATGATCTATTACCCGCTCAGCACATTGCTGCTGGCGGGTATTCGCGACATCTTGATCATCTCTACCCCTCAAGATACGCCCCGCTTTGAGCAGTTGCTCGGCGATGGCAGCCAATGGGGCATCAAGCTGCAATATGCGGTACAGCCAAGCCCAGATGGTCTGGCACAAGCTTTCATCATTGGTGAAGACTTTATTGGGCAAGATGATGTCGCATTGGTGCTGGGTGACAATATTTTTTACGGCCATGAATTTGCAGGGCTGTTACAAACTGCCGCAGCCAAAGAGAGTGGGGCTAGCGTGTTTGCTTATCATGTTCATGATCCTGAGCGCTACGGCGTGGTTGACTTCGACGCGAACGGTAAAGCGCTCTCAATCGAAGAAAAGCCAGCCATACCCAAGTCAAACTATGCGGTGACTGGCCTCTATTTCTACGACAACCACGTTGTAGAAATTGCCAAAAATATCAAACCTTCGCCGCGGGGTGAGTTGGAAATCACGGATGTCAACGGTGAATACCTCAAGCGCGGCCAATTAGACGTACAAACTATGGGCCGTGGCTACGCATGGCTAGACACAGGTACGCACGAATCCATGCTGGAAGCTAGCCAATTTATTCAAACGATTGAAGCACGGCAAGGCTTGAAAGTTTGTTGTCCTGAAGAGATCGTATATCGCCATGGGTGGATTGATGCCCACCAGATAGAGCGATTGGCTCAGCCATTGAAAAAAAATGCTTACGGCCAATATTTGCTACAAATGATTAAAGAGGCTCGTCGTTGAAATGAATGTCATTGATACACATATTCCTGATGTAAAAATTATTGAGCCTAATGTTTTTGGCGATCATCGTGGTTTCTTCTACGAAAGCTTTAATCACGATAAATTCGAGGCGTTGGTGAGGCGTCAAGTCAAGTTTGTTCAAGATAATCACAGTAAGTCTAAGCGCGGTGTTTTGCGTGGTTTACACTACCAAATTCAGCATGCTCAAGGAAAGTTGGTACGGTGTACCCGCGGTGAAGTTTTTGATGTTGCTGTTGATTTAAGAAAGTCCTCTGAAACTTTTGGGCAATGGGTAGGTGTTATATTATCGGAGGAAAATAAAAGGCAGCTATGGATTCCTGAGGGGTTTGCCCATGGTTTTGTTGTGATTAGTGAAGAAGCTGAATTTTTGTACAAAACTACAGATTATTGGTTTCCAGAATTTGAGCGTAGTTTATTGTGGAATGATAGTACAGTAGGTATTCAGTGGCCATTTGATGGTGAGCCGCAGCTATCAGGAAAAGACCTGCAAGGTGCTACATTTGAAACCGCTGAATTGTATGCATAGGATTTTGATTCCATGACGATTACTCCAGTCATTTTGTGCGGCGGCTCTGGGACACGTATGTGGCCACTATCCCGTGGTGGCTATCCAAAACAGTTTTTGAGCTTGTACGGTGACGCCAGCTTATTGCAACAGACGGCGACACGTTTAAAAGGTCTGCCTGATATTAATTCGCCCCTGCTTATTAGCAATAACGAACAGCGCTTCCTGGTCGCAGAGCAACTTCGGCAGGCTGGTGTTCATAATCCTCAGATAGTGTTGGAACCAATTGGCAGAAATACGGCGCCTGCTGTTGCAGCAGCTGCAGTAATTGCATTGGAGTCTAACCCGGATGCTTTATTACTTGTATTGCCGTCTGACCATGTGATCACGCAAAGTAATGTATTTAAGCAGCTTGTACTGCGTGCTGCCAATGTTGCTACAACGGGTAAATTGGTCACTTTTGGTATCCAGCCTACTGAGCCTCATACTGGTTACGGTTACGTTCAGCGAGGCGATGCTCTTCATGAAACGGATGCCGCATATACTGTAGCTGCATTTGTCGAAAAACCTGATGCTAAACGTGCGGCAGAATTTATTGAGAGTGGTGATTTCTATTGGAATAGCGGCATGTTTATGTTCCGCGCTGATGTGTATTTGCAAGAACTGGCGCAATTCCAGCCCAAAATGCTGGAGCAAGTAAAAGCTGCTGTGGCCGCTTCGCAGCGCGATCTAGATTTCGTCCGCTTGGGGCATGATGAATTTGCCGCTTGCCCTTCTGATTCGATCGATTATGCCGTGATGGAGCATACCGCGCATGCCGCGGTGATTGCGGCTGCCGGCTTGGGCTGGAATGACATCGGCTCATGGACTGCATTGGCCGAAGTGAGCCAGGCCGATGCTGAGGGTAATAATCTGGTCGGTGATGTGATGGTCGAAGGGGTGAGCAATAGCTACATCCGCAGCGAAAACCGCATGATCGCCGCGCTGGGTGTTGATAATCTGGTGATTGTCGAAACCGCTGATGCCATTTTGGTGGCGCATAAAGACAAAGTACAGGATGTAAAAAACATCGTGAATCGTCTGCAAGCCGCGGGGCGCAGTGAATCAGTAACTCATCGCAAAGTCTATCGCCCTTGGGGTAGTTACGAAGGTATCGATTCGGGCGCGCGTTTTCAGGTAAAACGGATTATCGTGAACCCGGGCGCATCACTCAGTTTACAAATGCACTATCACCGCGCCGAGCATTGGATTGTGGTAACTGGTACTGCCCGCGTGGTGAATGGAGACCAAACACTTCTGCTGACAGAAAACCAATCCACCTACATTCCGATTGGTGCTACGCATCGACTGGAAAATCCGGGTAAATTCCCGCTGGAACTGATCGAAGTGCAATCGGGTGGGTATCTGGGTGAGGATGATATCGTGCGCTTTGAAGACACCTACGGCCGGGCTGGTGAGAGAAAATGAGTCGATTGAGTTGTTTCAAAGCCTACGATATTCGCGGCCAGCTGGGCACCGAGCTGAATGAAGACATCGCCTACCGCATTGGCCGCGCTTACGGTGAATTTCTGCAACCCAAACGCATGGTGGTGGGCGGTGATGTACGCCTGACTTCCGAATCGCTGAAAATGGCGCTGGCCAATGGCCTGATGGATGCGGGCTGCGATGTCATCGACATCGGCATGACTGGTACCGAGGAAGTTTACTTCGCTGCGTTCCACCTCGATGTGGATGGGGGTATCGAAGTCACCGCTAGCCATAATCCGATGGATTACAACGGCATGAAGCTGGTGAAGCGTGGTGCAGTGCCGATTAGTGGCGACACCGGCTTGCGCGATATTCAGCGGCTGGCCGAAGAAAATAATTTCGCACCAGTCAGCAGCACGCGTGGCAGCTTAAGCCAGCAATCGATTCTGGCTGATTATATTCAGCACTTGCTGGGCTATATCGACCTCGCCGCCCTCAAGCCACTGAAAGTGGTAGTGAATGCCGGCAATGGCGCGGCCGGCCATGTGGTGGATGCACTGGAAGCGCAATTTGCCGCAGCCAAGGTGCCAGTGCAGCTGATTAAGGTGCACAACGACGCCGATGGCACGTTCCCCAATGGTATTCCGAACCCCCTGTTGCCCGAAAACCGCGCCGATACTGCCAATGCGGTGATCGCCCATGGCGCCGATCTGGGCGTAGCGTGGGATGGCGATTTTGATCGCTGTTTCCTGTTTGATGAGCAGGGTGAGTTTATTGAGGGGTATTATATTGTAGGCCTTTTGGCAAAAGCCTTCCTGGCGCATACCCCTGGCGCCAAGATCATTCATGATCCACGCCTGACTTGGAACACCATCGATATGGTTGAACAAGCCGGCGGTGTGGCGATTCAAAGTAAAACCGGCCACGCATTTATCAAAGAGCGTATGCGCAAGGAAGATGCGGTGTATGGCGGCGAGATGAGCGCGCACCATTACTTCCGCGATTTTGCCTATTGCGATAGCGGTATGATCCCGTGGCTGTTGGTGATTGAGCTGATGAGCCGCAGCGGGCAAAAGCTGTCGGCCATGGTGAGTGAGCGCATTGCCGCCTTCCCATCGTCGGGCGAGATCAATCGAGTGGTGCCTGATGCGAAAGCAGCAATTGCGAAAGTGCGCGCAGCGTACGAGGCACAAGCCGTGACTGTGGATGAAACTGACGGCGTAAGTATAGATTTTGGTGCTTGGCGCTTTAATCTACGCAGCAGCAATACTGAGCCGGTGATTCGCTTGAATGTTGAATCACGTGCGGATGCTGTGCTGATGCAAGATAAAACCGCGGCTATTTTATCCTTGCTGGAATAGAGTTATTCATTGAGTTAGTCGCTAATGCATTTTGCGATCATACAGGCCAATAAAAAACCCCGCGGTGCGGGGTTTTTTATTGGCGGATTCAAATCGTTTATTGCACGATTATTTTGCGGCCACTTTACGACGACGCGCTGCCAGTAAGCCAACCAAGCCCAAGCCCATCAGAGCATAAGTTTCTGGCTCTGGAACAGCTGCTACTGAGTATGTGAATTTGCCTTCATAGTTTGGTGTGAAGCCATTGAAGACAAATTTATAGTTTTTCTTGGCATCAAATGAATTGCTGAAGAGGTATGAGCCTGAGTTAGCACCAAAAACCGCGGTACCAAGTACATTCACACCTTGAACAAGTTTCACAGACAAGAAGTCAAAAGTGCCATCTTTATCTTTGGCATTTTGCAAAGATTCAAAGCTGAAGAGAATTGGTGAGCCATCTTTGACTTTGAAAGTATCAGAATTGAATGTCCATTCATCAGACCAGTTCTGCTTGATATTTTTGGTTGAGTCAAAGCTCGCACCATTAACCAAAGTTACTGCAGCATTTGCTGGTGAAAGAGCTACTGCAACAGCAGCTGCTGCTAAAAATTTAGCAAACTTCATTTACATCTCCATGTAATATTAGCTTTTACTAATTGTAAGGAAGGGTGTTTCAAGCAGGATTATACGGATGACTTTGGCATGTGCCAAGTGATTTGCTTCAAGATTAACTGCTGATTTTGTTAAGTTTTATTGCCGTTTATCGGCGGCCGCCGCCGCGGTTTGGCCACTGCGCAAAGCGCCAGTCTTGATAGCTTTTCGCTTCGTTAAAACCAGCATAATCTTCGGTGAAATTTGCGGTTTTGAGTGGTTTGGCGGTGGATTTGCTCATTACCCCCAAAAAGCCGCCACCGGGGGCGTTGATGTAGAGCCAGTCTTCGCCGGTAATGGGGTCTTTGTAGGCTTTGCGCAGATAGCGCTTGGGAAATTGCACCCGCGGGTCTTGCACCAGGTCTTGCAAGGTTTTCGGGTAGGCGGTTTGCGGGTTGTCGCCGATATTATTTTCGGTATACCGTTTGATGGCGATTTTGATTTCCAGGCCTACACGCAAAAGCTCAGCCTCTTTGGCGCGCTGAATGCGGTTTTGCCAGGTTTCGCCCACTTTCGCCAGATATACGCTCATGATGAGCACCATGGTCAGCGCCCACAGGTAGGCGTAGCCTTGTTGCCGGCTAGGTGAGCGCTTGGCCATCATTACCAGCTGTTATAGCGTGAGCCGTCTTTGGCGGTGGCATCCGATCCGCTGCGGATGTCATATACACCGCCAGTGCCCTCGGGGTTGATAATCACCCAGGTGTCACGGCTGTTGGTAATTGGGTCGAGCGGGACTTCGCGCAGGTATTTGCGATCGACTAGCTCTTGCAGGGTGGCGGGATAACGGCCGGTGTCGGCAAAGAATTTATCAATCCCTTCGCGTACCGCGACTAGATTGTGTTTCAGTACCGTTTCTTGTGCGCGGTCGGTTTGCTGGAAGTAGCGGGGCACGACTAGGGTCAGCAGACTGGCCATGATCGCCAGTACCACCAAGAGTTCAATCAGGGTAAAGCCCAGACGGCGGGGATTACCAGTCACGGTAGGGAACACCATTCAATCCTACGTTGCTTGAGAGGGAGTACACATCATACACGTCGCGCCCTTCGGCAGGCGCGTCAGGCGGGCTGGCATAGCTGCGTAGGCCCCAAGTTTGCGCATTATTTTTGCTTGGACAATCGCAGAATGGATCGCGAGGCATACGACGCAAGAAATAGATCTTACGCCCGCCTGGGTCTTTCAGGTCTTTGACGCCTTCCACCAGTACATCCAGAGTAGGGGGGTAGCCGCTGTCCTCCAGAGATTTATTGACTTTGCCGGCTTCGACAGCGAGTTTGTACTGATCGATTGCATCGCGGATTTGCGTTAAAGAGCGGCGTAATTCGTCTTCACGATAACGCGTAGCCGCGACTTGCGACAGCGGTAAAGCCACTGTCGCCAG
The DNA here is from genome assembly GCF_000799095.1 of Chitinibacter sp. ZOR0017. Classification (NCBI taxonomy): domain Bacteria; kingdom Pseudomonadati; phylum Pseudomonadota; class Betaproteobacteria; order Neisseriales; family Chitinibacteraceae; genus Chitinibacter; species Chitinibacter sp. ZOR0017. The sequence continues at coordinate 224,471 of NZ_JTLG01000017.1, forward strand.
CACGGCTAGGATGGTTAAGGTCACCATCAGCTCGATCAGCGTAAACCCGGACTGACGCATTAACGACCCCGCATCCCCGCGCCACGGCTTACCTGACCCTGCGGCTGTTCAGCTTGGGGCTGTGGAGGCTGCTGTGGTTGCGGCACCGGCTGTGGTTCAGGGGCCGGAACTGGTGCGGGTGGTACATACGGCAGCGCGCCGCCTTGCGAATTAATGCTGAAGGTGGACGATGGCCGCAGGCGCAATGGGTCGGTGCTAATTGCGCCTTCGGTACCGCTATCAAAGCTAGTGATATGCGACGATGGCAGTGGCAATGAGCGCACCACACGTGGCGTAATCATCAGGATAATCTCGGTTTTGCTTGCTTCGGATTTTTTAGTGCCGAAGATGCGATCCAGAACCGGGATCGTGCTAATAAACGGCAAGCCTTGGCCGGTATCGGTTTCGCTACGGCTCAGCAAGCCTGCCAGCACCTGAGTTTCGCCATCACGCGCCGTCATATTGGTTTCAGCGCGGCGGGTACCGATTTGGTAGACCACCAGGCCCGATTTGGTGGTGATCTGGCGTGCGATATTCGAAACTTCGAGGTTTACCTTCACGCTGATCTCGTTGTCGACCGTCATGACTGGTTCAACATTCAAGGTGAGGCCCACGTCTTGATAGTTCACCGATTCGGTGCTCACGCCATTCGAGGTCGTGGTGGTTACCACTGGTACGCGATCCCCGATCAGCACTTTGGCTTTTTCGCGGTTTTTCACCCGGATTTTCGGGTTGGCCAGTACATTGGTATTGCCGCGCTGCTGGAGGAAATTGGCGGTGATCGTTGGGCTACCCAGATTGATCAGCACATCGGATTTATTGATGTTTTTAATCTGATCCAGCGTCACCTGACCCGCCACTTTGGTTGGTGTGGTAGTGGTCTTCGTGCCATCCGTATTGGTGGTGGTGACGGGTACTGCCCCGATCGTGTTGCCATATACGGTGCCGGTGACACTACCCGGGTAGAGTATACCCAGATCAAGCACGTCACTATTCGAGACTTCGAGGATCTCAACATCCATCAGCACTTCAGATTGGGGAATATCCTGAGCGGCAATCAGGCGCTCGGCCACGGCAATGGCATCGGGTGTATCGCGCATCACCAGCATGGATAGCCGCTCGTCGATGTACACGTCGCGGGTTTTTACCATCTGCTTGATCATGGCCAGCACTTGCTTCGGATCGGCGTTAGACAGATAGAAGGTGCGCATCACCATGTCTTTGTAATCGCGATCTTTATCCGGGCGCTTTGGATAAATCAGAATGGTGTTGTCATTCAGGATTTTTTTATCCAGCTGATTGGTGGCCAGAATCAGATTGATAACGTCTTCCACCGTGGTATCGCGGGCATAGATCGTGGTTTTCAGATTAGGCGGCACGTCTTTATCAAAGATAAAGTTCACCTTGCCGATGCGCGACACAATATCAAACACGCTCATCATGCTCTGATCGCGAAACTGCAGCGAGATTGGGCTTTTCAGGGCTTGGGCGAGGCTAGGGCGCAGGCTGACTTCACGCGCTTTGCGGTTCTCAATATCGTTTTTAATCAGCTGGGCCTGAGTATTGCGCGGGTTATCCATCAGGATTTGCTGCACGATGCCCAATACTTCATCCGGCCGGCTGTCTTTGTTTTCCCGTGCGTATTTCAGCATTGAATCATGCCGTACGCCCATCTCAATCAGCCGCACGCCTTCTTGCGCCCGGAAATTGGTCGGATCCCACACCAGCACTTGCTGATAGCTGCTGATGGCCAGCGCACTATTGCCTTGCGCACGTGCCTGATCGCCCTGCACCAAGAGGTTATTCACAAAGCGGCTCACACTGCTTTGATAAGCCGCGCGCAATTTGATGTCATTGGGCGAGCTGGCAATCTGCTGCTTCAGGATTTTCAGCGCCGCTTCTGGATTGCCGGCATCTTGCTGGGTTTCTGCTTGATAACGGGCCATATCGGCGGCACAGCCGGCCAGGAAAGCCAGCGAAATCATTGAGGTCATTAACGCACGTTTCACGGCGTTCCTCCTGTCGGCAGCGATTGCTGCTGATTGAGTGGTAAATAAGTGAAGGAGATAGCATCGCGGCTCAGGCGATCAAGGCGGTACACGCCCAGGAAAGTCTCGCCCGGGCGGATGCGGCCCATGGTGTCACAGCTTGAGCACAACACCAGTGATTGGCCTTGTCCTTCCAGCACGTAATAATCGCTGCTCTTATCGTGCCAAGTGGCCGTGAGCTGCAAAGGAAATGGTGGTGCCACCGGTACCGGGGTTGGGGTCGGCTTCGGTGTGGGTGTTGGTTTTGGCGGTGGCGGCGCCCAATTCTGTTTCGGGAATAAATCCGACAGGCTGCTGGGCTCATGCGAGCCTGGCGCCACGGCAGCCATGCTGGCCACTGAAGCGCCCGATGCCACGGCTTTGGCCACGCTGCTGGCAACACTGGCGCGCTGCGCACGTGGTGCCGCCGTGTCGAGTTCTGGCGCTTCTTGTTGGGAATCCTGCCAGAAGGTATAAGCAGTCAGCGCTAAAGTGCCACCGAGAATAATCTGCATGGGACGGGAGAGCATTAACGCACCTCCGTCAGATAAGAGAGCTGCACCTGAATCGACAAGCGCTCCTCGCCGATGGTGCTGCGTTGCAAATTGGCGGCTTCCACACGTACGCCCGGAATCTGATGCAGGGCGGCCATAAAGCGACGGAACTGAATATATCGGGCCGTAGCTGGAAACTGCATGCTATAGCGTTTTAATTTGCCATCCGCTTCATGCTGCGATTTGTAATCCACCTGATCCATCACCACCTGATTCGCGCTGGCCACTTCATTCACGCGGCGCAAGAAAAAGGTGAAGGTATCTGCTTGATTCAGTTTTACCGTGGCTGCGGCCGCTTCACTGGCCATCGCCGTGCTGCGCAGTAGCTTAAATTTGCGTTCAAGCTCAGCTTCGCGTTTGGCTAGATCAGCCTGGTATGGCTTTAAATCTTGGGTATACAGCATCAGCGCAAAGCCCAACAGTGCAAGCCCTGCCAAGCCAAGCACGCCGGCGTACTTGGGTAGCTGGCGCAAATACCACATCAATTGGGCTTTTTTCATCGTGTGGCCCCCGTTACTTGTGAGGCGACATTCGAGGCTTTCAGCGCATCGGCTTTGGGATCTTTCCAGAAGAACTCGATCGAAGCTACCGCCGGTTTGAATGGATCACCCGATTTAATTGCATTGCGCGCCAGGGACACGTTGCGCACGGCTGGGTGGGCATTTAAGCGATCTACCAGCAGTAGCACGTCGTTCAGGGTTTTGGCTTCCAGCTCCAGCTTGATGTCTTGCTCCACCGTGGCAATATCGATGCGGGTAAAGGCAATTTCGGGGCGCCAGACTTCTTCCAAAATGCCCATGCCGATTTCGTTTTGCACCAGCTGCGCTTGCGTTACTTTGGCCACTTTGCCAGAAACTGGTGAGGCTTTTTGCTCGGCGAGACGGCGTGCCTCCTGCTGGCGCAGGCGCAAGGCCACTTCATCTTCGCGAATCTCGAGCTGGTTACGATTTTCTTTGGCGACATCCAGCTGGGTCATCACCCATAACACCGCGACAATACCGATGACGGTCAGTAGCAGCCCCAGCCAAGGTACGACCGACGGGTTACGATGAAAGTCGAGTTGCAGGCGTTTCATGCATGCACCTCGCCGGGAATAAATTGCGGATGCGCGGTGCCCAGCCATTCAAAATCAAAATCGGGGGCTTTTAAGCTCTGCAAAGACACATCACAAGAGGTGAGATAAACGTGCTCAGGCAAAAACTGGCCCGACAAGACCGCCGCTTCGCGCAAAATCGCAGAGAGTGAGTTGCTTAGCTCGTCGGTATCGAGCTGAATCGGCATGGCAATTACGCCTTGCCAGGCTTTCTCGCGATAAAAACCGACAATCGCATGCGAGGTTTCAACCACCATCAGCGCATGTTCATTGCCTTTCAGCGCTCGGTGATGCTGATTTACCGCGGTGGTGAATAGCGGCTCGACCTCGGCGAGTTTGAGCTTGCTGGAGCGGCACAGCTCGGCAATCGTCTGGTACAGGCCTTCTTCAATGGCTGCGGCAATCCGGGGCTGGCCAAATGAGCCGGCCGAAACGCGAATCCGCCAGCTATCGGTGCTGACACCGTATTGCTGCGAGAGCAGAATGCGGGCGTAGTTTTCCCAATCAGCTTCGGTGGCAAGGGCATCTTGCCAGGGCAGGCAAGCATAACGCACCCAGGGTGAACCAAAGATCAGCTTGATCTGGTCTTGTCCCAAACTGCCGCGTGGCGTGTTGGTCAGCAAATCTTGCAGGCGAGATACCAGCACATCCGGCGAGGGGTCGATCGTGCCGCGCCGGCGGCTGAGCACTTCTTTGCTCAGGCTCAGGCTCGCCAGCCGCACCCGCTGTTTGCCAAAGCAGGCGTGATGATTAATCAACAAAGGTGACACGATTGATTTCCTGCAAAGTTGTTTCACCACGTGATACCGCATTGGCGGCGATTTGGCGCATCGAGACAAAGCCTTTGGCCAGTGCCAACCGTTTGAGCTCTACAGCCGGTGCATGGCTGGCGATGGCTTGCTTCATATCATCATCTAGCCGCAGCACTTCGGCGATGGCTTTCCGGCCGAGGTAACCGGTATTGCGGCAGGCGGTGCAGCCTTTGCCTTTACGGAACGTCCAGCCGCGAACTTGTTCGCGCGTGAGTCCCGAGTTGTGCAGCAGTTCGTCATCCGGCTCGTCCGGCCCCACGCAGTGTGGGCAAACTTTACGGATTAGCCGCTGGGCCACTACGCCAATCAGCGCATCCACAAAGCTGTTTGGCTCTACGCCCATATGAATAAAGCGGTCGATCACCGAAAAAGCATTATTCGCGTGCACCGAGGTTAGTACCAAGTGACCGGTGAGGGCCGCTTGCACGGCGATATTGGCAGTTTCACCGTCACGAATCTCACCGACCAGGATTTTGTCCGGGTCATGGCGCAAGATGGAGCGCAGACCGCGGGCGAAAGTAAGGCCTTTTTTATCGTTGACCGGAATCTGCAATACGCCGGGCAGCTGATATTCCACCGGGTCTTCAATGGTGATGATTTTTTCTTCACCATTATTAATTTCCGACAGCGTGGCATACAGCGTGGTGGATTTACCCGAACCGGTTGGGCCGGTAACCAGCAGCAGGCCGTACGGCTCGTGCGAGAGGCTACGAATGGCCGCCATGGTTTGCGCTTCATGGCCCAAGGTATCGAGGCGTAATTGCTTGAATGAATCGCCGCCACCTTGCTTATCCAAAATCCGCAGTACGGCATCTTCGCCGTGAATCGACGGCATGATCGAGACCCGGAAATCAATGTCGCGGTTATTGATCAGCGCTTTAAAACGGCCGTCTTGTGGAATGCGGTGTTCAGAAATATCCAGCTCGGCCAATACTTTCAGACGGGAAATAATCTGTTCGGCTTTATCCGCGCCATTGGTGCCGCCCGCATGCAATAGCACGCCGTCAATCCGGTATTTGATGGTCATCCCGCTCGGGGTAGTTTCCATGTGAATATCGGAGGCTTTGGCTTTGAGCGCGTCGTAGAGCGTGGAGTTAACCAGCTTGACCACAGGGTTGGCGTCTTGCGAGAGCGTGGAGAGAGAAATCTCGGTCACACCCGCTTGCAAGGTTTCGCCACCTTCACCGCCGCCAAACTGCTCCATGGCACGGTGCGAGGTTTCGTATTCGTTGAAATAATGCTGCAGGACTTCGTAGTGGGCGAAGGTGGTGCGGTAGGCGACGGTAATCCGCTGTTGCGCCCAATTGCGCACCACCGGATTAAACGGGTCGGCCATCACCAGAATCGTGCCCAGCTGACTACTTTCGGCGAGGAAACACTGATGCGCCGCGGCATCGGTGAAGGAGAGCAGGTCATACCGTGGCTTGAGCTGGTATAACTCCTCCTGGGTAATGGCTGGAACGCCAAGGTAGGCGCTGACTTCAGCGCAATACCCCTCGATATTCAGGCCAAGCGACTGCTGAATCAGCATCGGTAACGGCTGGCTGCCGCCGTTGCTGCGCAAATGCTGAATCAGATCCAGAGTCAGTTCGCTCATTGCATATTCCCGGCCAACTCAAAGATCGGCATATAGAGCAAAAATACAATCCCGCCGATCAAGACACCGATCAGCAACATCAAAATGGGTTCGAACAGACGGGTGAACATTTCGATCGCCCGATCCAGTTCTTCATCGCAAAACTGCGCGGCCCGCTCGCACATGGTGGCCAGCTCACCACTTTGTTCGCCGACCCGCAGCAGCCGCTCGGCTACGGGGGTGGTTAAGCCATATTTAGGCAAGGTTGCTGACACTTGCTGGCCGGATTTAATGTCCACCAAAGCTTGTGAGAGGGCCAGACGCATTTGTACCGGCAGCAATTGCGCGGCCAGATCCATAGCTGCCACAATCGATAGGCCGCCTGAGAGCAAGAGGCCTAACGTGCGGTAAAACCGGGTTAGCGAAAACAAGCGGCGATAGCCGTCGAGTTTGGGTAGCTTCCAGAAGATTTCCTGCAGCATGGTTTGCGCTGCTTCCGTGCGCACCAGCAAATAACCGCCCACCAAGGTAGCGACAATGCTACCGAAGATAATCTGGCCATGCTGGTGAACCAGATCACCCCACCACAGCATCACTTGGGCCGCGAAGGGCAGGTTACGCATCGAGGCGTAAATCTGGCTGAATTTCGGAATCACATAAAACAGCAGGAACAGCATAATGCTGCCGCCAATCCCGATCACTACCAGCGGGTACACCAGCGAAGCGACGATCTTCTTTCTGACCGCCGCCAAGCGAGTTTCGTAGTGGTGATAGCGTTTCAGCGCGTCGGCCAAATGGCCGGTTTTTTCGGCTGAGCCCACGGTCGCCACATACAGCGGCGGGAAAAGCTCCGGCATCTGGCTAAGGACTTTGGAGAGCGGGAAACCCTGGTACAGCCCTTCGATCATGCGGGTTAGCACCGTGCGGTTCTGGTCTTGGCCGCTTTTCTCTTTCAGCGTTTCCATCGCCTCGACTAGGGTCAGCCCAGCTTCCAGCAGCGCGATCAGCTCTTGGGTGAAGAGTGAAACCTGGAATTCGTTTTTACCAAACGAAAAGCCGAATTTGCGTTCTGCTTCGAAACTGACCAGCTGCAGGCCTTTGGCGCTGAGCTGGGCGCGCAACTCATCCGTGTTGGCGGCATCCAGCTCTAGCTCCTGCATCACGCCGGCAGCGAGGGCTTTGACTTTATAGTGCATGGCGCAGGCTTATTGCCAGTAGCTAACGTCGGCGTCTTCGCCGCTACCGCCGGCTTTGCCATCGAGGCCATAAGTCAGCAGATCATAGTCGTGGCCATTTTCGCCCGGCACTCGATAGATGTAGGGCTTATCCCATGGATCGTTCGGGACATCCTTCATCAGGTAGGGGCCGTTCCATTTGCTCTCGTCATTTGGTCGTTTGACCAGCGCATCCAGCCCCTGCTCATTGCTGGGGTAGCGGCCAGTGTCTAGGCGGTAATGATCCAGCGCATCAGCAATGGATTTCATCTGGCTGGCTGCGGTTTTGGTTTTGGCTTTGCCCACCTCACCAAACAGCTTTGGCCCGACGTAGCCGGCCAGCAGGGCAATAATCAGCAGTACGACCAGCAATTCCAGCAGGGTAAAGCCGGCGTGTGCTGAGCGAGAAATATCTTGCTTAGTCATGTTAACTCTCGTGTAGAAATCTTTTTGTCGAGACGTTAGTTTATTCCATCCTCTAGCTGACATGCTAACTGCCTTTTAACCGGTAAATCAAGGCTTTTTACTGCGTTGTGCGGGCTGCAAATCCAGTATTTTTGCGGGTTCTGTGATGTGCATCCTTTTTTGCTTGCGGCCATGTCTTTCTTTCTGCTCGTGTTATTTTTTGGTCAATTTGGCTTAAATATAAATGCGTTATGCATAAAAAAACCCCCTCCAAAGGAGGGGGTTGCAACAAGCACTAAAAATTACTTGTTGATGTGAGTCATTGCATCAACCAGTTCGCCAGTGGCGGTGTCGCCGTCGGCTTCCCAGCTGAAGATACCGCCCATGCCCATTGATTTCGCGTAATCAGCTTTCAGTTTGATATCGCGTGGGGTGTCATACGACCAGAAAGTTGAACCATCAAACTTGTAGGTTTGTTTGGTTACTGGGTGGATGTACTCAGTACCTGGTGCGTTCTTCAGTACTTTGTAGTCCTCGATCCCTTTCTCGTAAGTACCGGCTGCGCCACCAGTGGCTGCTTGATACAGGCCGTTATTTACATTGGTCACGCCAGTCCAGCCGCGGCCGTAGAATGGTACGCCAATGTGCAGTTTCGCTGCTGGTACACCACGAGCGATCAGGTCTTTTACTGCCGCATCGGTGTAGTAGCTAGTGATCTTGCCAGTTTTTGGATCTTTGTAGCGTGGGCTAGCTGGATCTGCATACAGTGCTGACTGGAAGTCGGTTGGACCTTGAGCATCCCATGCGCCATTGAAGTCGTATGACATGATGTTGATCCAATCCAGGTACTTGCTGTATTCGCCTGGAACGGTAGCGGCAATTTTCTCATCGCCAGCACCGATCGCTACGGTCAGCAGGTAGCGCTTGTTGTTTTGCGCGCCGATTGCGTCCAGTTGGGCGCGGAATTCTTTCATCAGCAGCGTGTAGTTTTCTTTGTCGCTAGCAGATACGGTGTTGGTGCCGATACCTTGTACGCCTGGGTATTCCCAATCGATATCGATACCATCAAATACACCGGCACCTACGCCTGGACCACCAGCGTTCGAGCCTGAATCAAATGGCAGGTTGCCTTTGATCCACACGTCGATACACGAAGAAACCAGTGTTTTACGCAGTGCATCGGTTGAAGCGGCTGCAGAGAACCATTTCGACCAAGTCCAGCCACCCAGAGAAATCAGTACTTTCAGGTTCGGGTTTTTCGCTTTCAGTTTTTTCAGCTGGTTCCAGTTGCCTTTCAGTGGGCCTGATACGCCGTTGCGTGGATCATCCCATGTTGGCCAGCCGTAAGCGTCAGCTACGCCATCCACTGATTCGTTCGCAGCAAAGCCTTTTTGGTACAGAGCCCAAGCATCGCCACCATCTTGGTTGCCGGTTTCAGCTTTGTTTACGTTGGCTTGACACTGGTAAGTGCCATCAGCTTGTTTGTAAACGTTACCGAATGAGTAGTTCAGGAAGGTCAGCTTGGCTGCTTGGCCGCTGTCTTGAACGTTTTTCAGGTAGAACTTACGGCCGTAGATTGACCACTCGGCAAAGTAAGTGCCGATTTGTTTCGCGCCAGTGCTTGGTGGTACGGTTGGCGTAAAGGTCGGTGCTGGTGTTGCGGTAACCACTGGGGTTGCGGTAGGCGCTGCAGTGACTACTGGCGTTGCCGTTGGGGCTGCCGTCACAACTGGTGTTGCAGTTGGCGTAGCAGTTGGTTTTGGTGTTGCGGTAACCACTGGTGTCGCGGTTGGCGCAGCAGTCACAACTGGTGTGGCCGTCGGAGCCGCAGTTACCACTGGAGTGGCTGTTGGTGCTGCGGTGGCGGTGCCGCCGCTGCACGCGCCCAGATCTTTCCAAGGTTTGCCTGAGCCGGTATTCAGATCTGGCTGATCACCGCTGGTCCACCATTGTGCTTGGTATGAACGACCGTTGTAGCTTACTTTCTGGCCGCCGGTGTAGGCGGTGCTGCTGCTCCAAGCGGCATCAACACAAGCGCCTGGGGCCGTGCTTGGTGCAGTAGTTGGCGCCAAGGTTGGCGCATTAGTTGGGGCAGCAGTCGGTACTGAAGTTGGTGCGGTGGTTGGCGCTGCAGTGGCGCTACCGCTTACCAGTTCCCATGGGCCCCATTGCTCGGCGCCTGGTACGTTGTTTTGTGTCCACCATTTTGCTTTGTAATCTTTACCTTGGTAAGTAACAACTTCACCGCCGGTGTAGATGGTGGTGCTGTTCCAAGCTGGGGCAGCAAATGCAGCCGATGATGCGAAGGCTACTACCGCAGAAATTGCAGTCAAACGGAAGTTCATTCTGATTCCTCTCATCCTGTAAATTGGAGTGTCCTAACTCCGGGGCGCAGCTTAGCAAAATGCAACTGACTCCCAGTATCACGACGGTCACAACCAGTGGAGGTAGTCGCTATGTCGACGTTTTGCGCACGATCGAGCGTCCGGCCGGTTGTTTAAGCTCAACAGAAAGTTTTTGTGATACCACTTTCTGGCAACTCGCATGCAGCTTCTGCTTGGGTAAAGGGCTGTTGTGCGTGGTGCTGTAGTGGTAATTTTTCACACTACATCGGGGCTGTCAACACCGCTTAACCGCGACAAATGGCGTAAAACCTAGGTTTGAATTGGTTTGTAAGTTTGAGTTTGGCTTTGAAAAAGATAAGGTAAAACCACTACGCATGACGAGCGGATAAATTTGTCACCGGTGCCTGCGATAAAACCAGTTGTGATGTGCATTGATACCAGTTTGTTTACAAGGGTTTGGTCTGTAAGTGGTATCTTTTTGAGGTGAGCAAAAAACACAAAGGCAGCCACCGGGGCTGCCTTTGATTTTTGCGTCTAGGCGACGAAACTAGCCGCTGTGAGCAAGGTCACAGCTTGGTGCGGTATTTACGCCGCAAAGCGCTCAGCAACCACGGCCCAGTTCACCAGCTTCCAGAAACCTTCCAGGTAGTTTGGACGGCTATTGCGATAGTCGATGTAGTAGGCGTGTTCCCAAACGTCACAGGTCAGCAAAGCGGTGTCCGCGGTGGTCAGTGGGGTGCCAGCGGCGCCAGTGTTAACGATATCAACGCTGCCATCGGCTTTTTTCACCAGCCAGGTCCAGCCAGAGCCGAAGTTGCCAGCGGCTGAAGCGTTGAAGGCTTTCTTGAATTCGTCAAACGAACCCCATTTGGCGTTGATGGCGTCGGCCAAGGCGCCTGCAGGAGTGCGCTCTTCGCCATTTGGGTTTGGCGCAAAGCCCAGCCAGAAGAAAGTGTGGTTCCAGGTTTGCGCGGCGTTGTTGTACAGGCCACCCGCTGGAGCAGTTTTAACGATCTCTTCCAGCGATTTGCTTTCGTTCTCGGTGCCTTTGATCAGGTTGTTCAGGTTGGTGATGTAAGTCTGATGATGTTTGCCATAGTGGTAAGACAGGGTCTCGGCCGACATGTAAGGAGCGAGGGCGTCTTGCGCGTATGGCAGTTCTGGCAGTTTGTGTTCCATGAGTGGATTCTCCGGTTGGGTGGTCATCTAGGCTGATATGGCGTTGTCGCAGTGTATTTCAAGTACTTGCATTGTATTTGGTGGCCATGGGGCACTATGGTATCGTGAAAGACGGTGTGTCGCATGGTGTGATGCAGGAAAAACCCAGTGCCAGCTTGCCTTGCCGGCTGGATCTGCGTGCTAGACCCGTGGTGATTTATGAGTATTCTGTCTTTGATTCTGGCGCTGGCGCTGGAGCAGTTGCGCCCGATCAGTAACCGTAATCCGATCTATCTATTATTTGTCCGCCTCGCCAACCAAATGGCGCGGGGGATGAATGCTGGCGAATATCGCAATGGGGTATATGCCTGGCTGCTAGCTGTGGCGCCATTGCTGGCTGGTGCGGTGGGGGGGTATTGGTTGCTGGCGCAGATTAATGTCTTTGCCGCCATGTGCTGGAATGTGGCCGTGCTGTATTTGCTGATGGGATTTCGCCAGTTTAGTTACGCTTTTACCGGGATCTCGAAAGCGCTGCAGCGCGATGATTTGCCGGCGGCCCGCGATTTGTTGGGTGGGTGGACTGGTCAATCGACTTCGGAGCTCAGTGAGCCTGAAGTAGCGCGCCTCACCATCGAGCAAGGCGTGATCGATTCGCATCGTTACGTCTTTGGCACAATTTTCTGGTTTGTATTGCTGGCAGGGGTGGCTGGACCGGCAGGGGCCGTGTTGTATCGCGCCGCGAGTTTGTTGCAAGAGCGCTGGGGCGGGCATGGCGATGTGTTTGGCCGCTTTGCCGATACGGCCATGGAATGGATCGACTTTATCCCGGTGCGCTTGGCGGCGATCAGCTTTGCGATTGTGGGCAATTTTGAAGATGCGGTGTATTGCTGGCGCGAGCAGGCGGCGCAGTGGATGGATCAGGAGTACGGCATTTTGCTGGCTTCAGCAGCCGGCGCGCTGGGCGTTAAGCTGGGCGAGGCGCTGCATCAAGATCACACCGTGAAATTCAGGCCGGAACTGGGCGTGGGCGAAGTAGCTACAACCGATGATCTGGTGAGTGCGGTGGCGCTGGTGTGGCGCGCGGCGATCTTGTGGCTGGCGGTGATTTTGCTGTTCTCCATTGCCCAGTGGCTGTCTTGAGCGAGGTGAGTGATGGCGGAAATCCAGATCGGCACGCAAACCCTGCGCGTTAATAATATCTTTTGCGTGGCCCGCAATTACCATGCGCATGCCAAAGAGATGGGCTCGCAGATTGCGGCCGAGCCCATGGTATTTATCAAACCCAATTCAGCGGTGTTGCAGCCCGGGCAGCCGATTGTGTTGCCGAGCTGGTCGGCGGATGTACATCATGAGCTGGAATTGGTGGTGGCGATTGGGCTGGGCGGCCAAAATATCTCGCCTGCGCAAGCGTTGGACCACGTTGCAGCTTATGCTTTGGGGCTGGATCTGACCGCTCGCGATGTGCAGGCCGCGGCCAAAAAAGCCGGCAACCCTTGGACTTTGGCCAAAGGCTTTGATGGCGCGGCGGTATTAACTGATTTTGTGCCGGCAGCAGGTATTGAGCCACAGCAGCAAAGTTTTAGTTTGCAGATTAATGGCGAGCTGCGACAGCGGGCGCACACGCAGGATATGGCTTTTTCGGTGGCTGAGTTAATCAGCTGGCTCTCGCGCTACTTCACCTTGCAGCCTGGTGATTTAATTTACACCGGCACCCCCGAAGGTGTGGGGCCACTGCGAGCGGGTGATGAATTGCGTCTGCAATGGGATGGCTATCTGCAAGCCGATTTCACGGTACGCTAGCTGGGTATATTGTGCTAAAGCTTGGTAGATAAAGAACAGGGGTGAATACCCCTGTTTTTATTGGTTAGGCTTGGGCGAGGCTGGCCAAATCCCAGCGAGGTTGTACGCTGTAAGCGCCGGCGGTTTGTTGATGCTGCAGGCGCTGGGCGCCGGCGTAGGCGATCATCGCGCCGTTGTCGGTGCACAGCGCCAGGGGTGGGTAATACACGGTGTATTTGCGGCGAGCGGCCGCTTCGTCTAGTGCGGCGCGCAGTTGCCGATTGGCGCCAACCCCGCCCGCAATGACCAATCGTTGCAGGCCGGTTTGTTTGAGCGCTGCCAGTGATTTCTTGACGAGCACTTCAACAATGGCGGCCTGAAAAGCGGCGCAAATGTCAGCCTGGGTTTGGGGGTCTAGCTCGCTTTGCGCATTCACTAGATTTAATACGGCGGTTTTAAGCCCCGAAAAACTCATGTCCAGATTGCCGGAGTGCAGCATGGGGCGTGGCAGGGTAAAGCGGTTGACATCCCCTTGCTCAGCCAGTTTGGAAAGCGCTGGGCCGCCAGGGTAGCCCAGGCCCAGTAGTTTGGCTGATTTATCAAAAGCCTCGCCGGCGGCGTCATCCACTGTCTCGCCTAATAATTCATAGCGCCCCACGCCGTGCACTGCCATCAGCTGGGTGTGGCCACCAGATACCAGCAGTGCTACAAACGGGAAGGCTGGTGCGGGGTCGGCCAGGCAGGGGGATAATAAATGCCCTTCGAGGTGATGAACGGCAATAGTGGGTTTGTCGAGCGCAAAGGCTAGCGCGTTAGCGACCGAGGCTCCCACCAAGAGTGCGCCAGAAAGGCCAGGGCCGGCCGTGTAGGCGATGGCGTCGATGTGCTCCAGGCTGCGGCCTGCCTCGGCCAGGCAGGCGGTGGTCAGTGGTAGAACACGGCGAATGTGATCGCGCGACGCGAGTTCGGGCACTACGCCACCGTATTCGCTGTGCATCGCCATTTGCGTGTGGAGCTGATGGGCGAGCAAACCCGCTTCGGTGTCGTACAGGGCTACCCCGGTTTCGTCGCAGGAAGACTCGATTCCTAGTACCAGCATGCTGTGCGCTCTTTGGCTTAAACAAGATAAGTTGCTATGTTAGCGGGCATGGGCGCAACAATAAAGTCTGTTGCTGCGAAACGGTTTTGACAGTTGGGTGGTTTTCGGGGATAATGCACCCCTTTACTAGATTTCCGGCCAGCTTCTGGCTTTTATTTACCACAGGATTCGATTAATGCCTTCAGTTCGCGTTAAAGAAAACGAACCGTTCGAAGTAGCGATGCGCCGCTTCAAGCGTGCTGTTGAAAAAACCGGTCTGCTCACCGAACTTCGTGCTCGCGAGTTCTACGAGAAGCCAACCGCTGAGCGCAAGCGCAAGCTCGCTGCTGCTGTTAAACGTCAGCACAAGCGTCTGCGCAGCCAGCAACTGCCAGCTAAACTCTACTAAGAGTTTCGACTGCCAGTCCGAAAAAGGTCGCCCTGCGCGACCTTTTTTATTTTCTATTCGCGCAGTAGTATGCGCTTTTCCCCGTTGCTGCCGTTGATCTGGAGTTTGCCATGAGCCTGAAAGAACAAATCACTGCCGATATGAAAACCGCCATGAAGGAAAAGCAGGCTGACCGTCTGGCCACCATTCGGCTGTTGATGGCTGCCATGAAGCAGCGTGAGGTGGATGAGCGTATTGAGCTGAGCGATGCCGACATCACGGCCATCATCGAAAAAATGCTCAAGCAGCGCAAAGACAGTATCAGTCAGTTTGAGGCGGCAGGGCGGCAAGATCTGGCGGATAAAGAAAAGGCCGAAATGCTGGTGCTGGCCGACTATATGCCGCAGCCATTCAGTGCCGAAGAAATCGCCGCTGCGATCGACGCAGCTGTGACCGAGCATGGGGCAACCCCTGCAAACATGGGCAAAATCATGGCCACACTCAAGCCGCAACTGGCTGGGCGCGCCGATATGGCTGAAGTGAGTAAGCTGATTAAAGCGCGCCTGGGTTAAGTCGCGACAATGGCGCGAATTCCTGAGGATTTTATTCAGGATTTGCTCAACCGCGTGGACATTGTCGACGTGGTGGAGCGCTATTTGCCGCTGAAAAAAGCCGGCCAGAATTACATGGCCTGCTGCCCGTTTCACAAAGAAAAATCCCCCTCGTTTACGGTGAGCCCTACCAAGCAGTTTTATCACTGCTTTGGCTGCGGTGCACATGGCTCGGCGCTGAGCTTTGTGATGGAACATCAGGCGCTGAGCTTTCCGGATGCGGTGCGTCAGTTGGCCGAATCGGTGGGCATGACGGTGCCGAGCGAAGACAGGCCGCCTAGCCCGGCGCAGCAAAAAGCACCGGGGATTTTTGATGTTCTAAAAACCGCCTTCGATTTTTACCGTGCGCAGCTCAAAACCTCGCCAGCGGCGATTGAATATTTCAAAAAACGTGGCGTGGCCGGTAAAACCGCGGCGCGATTTGGTTTGGGTTTTGCGCCAGGCGGGGAAGATTGGCAGCCTTTAAAAGCGGCATTTCCGGATTACGACTGGAATGCTTTGCTGGCTGAGGCCGGCTTGGTGATCGACAAAGAAGAAACCAAGCGCCGCTATGATCGCTTCCGTGATCGGGTGATGTTTCCGATTATGAATCAGCGCAGCCAAATCATTGGTTTTGGCGGCCGGATTATGGGGCAGGGTGAGCCTAAATACCTAAATTCGCCCGAAACGCCGGTGTTTGAAAAGGGCCGTGAGCTGTATGGCTTGCCGCAGGCGCGGGCGGCGATCCGTGATCGCGGGCGGGTGCTGGTGTGCGAAGGCTATATGGATGTGGTGATGCTGCATCAACATGGTGTGGAATACGCGGTGGCCTCGCTCGGTACTGCCTGCACGCCAGAGCATATTCGCAAATTGCTGAAGTTGGCGGATGAAGTGGTGTTTGGCTTTGATGGCGATAAAGCAGGCCGTCGCGCCGCATGGCGGGCGCTGGAAAACAGCTTGCCCGAAGTGCGCGATGGCAAAGAGCTACGGTTTTTGTTTTTGCCGGCCGAACATGATCCGGATTCGTATGTGCAGGAATTCGGTCAGGCGCGCTTTGAGCAGTTGATCACCCAGGAGGCGCTGCCGCTCTCGCAGTATTTGCTTAAAGAGTTGTCGGCGCAGGTGGAGCTCACGATGGAAGAGGGGCGAGCCAAGTTGTTGCGCTTGGCTCAGCCCTATCTTGAACAGCTGAATCTCGCCCCGATCTTGAAATTAATGCTGAGCAAGCGCTTGGCCGAGCTGTGCCAGCTCACCATGGACGAGATGAGTCAGGTTTTATCTGGGGTATCTTCGTCTAGGCAAGCTAATGAAATGCCTGTGGCGCAATACTTGGATGGAGTATATGCCGAGGCTGCATCCGGCTACGCGCCGGCGGCGCCATTCGAGCGCAATCGCGGATGGCGCAGTGCGCGAGCGGGTCGGGATGGGCGTGACAGTGGCTGGACGCCACGTAGTGGCAAAGGGCAGTGGCGCAATGGCCGTTTTGGCGATCGCGAGCAACGCCCGCCCAGTCTGCCGCCACGACCAAAACAAGACCCCTTGTTGCGGGTGTTGCAACTTGCGGTGCAGCGCCCGGAGCTAGTCGCGGGGAGTGACGCGCTGGAGCTGGCATGGGGCCTGGAAGGGCAGGTGGGGCTGGTGCGTGAAGTGCTGCAATATATTCGCAATCAGGCTGACATAAGCTCGACGGCTTTGCTGGAACATTGGCGCGGCGCGCCGATTTATCCGCGTTTGCAGCAAGTGCAGCGCGATTCGCAGGGCATGTTTGATAAATTTGCCTACGATGAGCTGCAGGCAGAATTTTGTGACAGTTTGCACAATGCCGCCCAAACCCAGCGGCGGGGTTCTACACTGGATCGAAAGGCCGAGCTGGAATACCGCGATGCACACGGTGGGTTAACCGACGCCGAACGTGCCGAGTATCTGGCGTTATTGTTGAAAAAATAAGCCCTTAGCCCCATTAAAATACAGTGGCTTGGGGATAGTAACCATGGTGGCAGGGGCGACAGCCCCCCCAAACTCTGGTATAATTTTCGGTTTTGCTAGACACATCAAGTAGAGTCATGGCAGCAGATAAAAAACACGACAAAGAAAATCCTGAATTGAGCGGCAAGGAAGCGGTTGAGAAGCTCGACCCTGAAGCGCGCAAAGCGAAATTCAAATCCCTGATCGTTCTCGGCAAGGAGCGCGGCTACCTGACGTACGCCGAGATCAACGATCACTTGCCAGAAGACATGCTGGATGCCGAACAGATCGAAGGCATCATCAGCATGATCTCCAACATGGGCATTCAGGTCTACGATGAGGCGCCAGATGCCGAAGACCTGCTGATGTCGGATGCGCCTGCTGCAGTGGCTGATGAAGATGCCGCCGAAGAAGCAGAGGCCGCGCTGTCATCGGTGGATGCCGAGTTTGGCCGTACCACCGACCCTGTGCGGATGTATATGCGCGAAATGGGTACCGTGGAACTCTTGACCCGTGAAGGCGAAATTGAAATCGCCAAGCGGATCGAAGACGGCCTGCGCCACATGATTACCGCTATTTCCGCCTGCCCAACCACCATTGGCCAGATTATTGATCTGGTTGATCAAGGTTTGAGCGATGAAATCCGCATCGATGATGTGATTGATGGTTTTATCGACCCGAACGCGGTGGAAGAAGAAGAGCAAGAGCCGGATCTGCCCGATCCAGATGCCATCGAAGAAGGCGATGAAGAAGACGAGGAAGAAGACGACGATGGCGACAGCGCTGCTGCTGCATCAAGTGCCAACCTTGAGCTTCTGAAAGAGCAGGCGCGTGAGCGTTTCCTGCTGATTCGTGATCTGTACGACAAAATGCTGCAAGCGCTGGCGAGCGGTGGTACAGCCAATCCGGCCTACCAGCAACACCAGCAAGCCATTGCAGATGAATTCCAGACCATCCGTTTCTCGGCCCGTCAAGTTGAGTCACTGTGCGATGTCATGCGCTCGATGGTGGATGACATTCGTACACACGAACGCCAGATCATGGATCTGTGTACGCGCCGGGTTGGTATGCCGCGTGATCATTTCATTAAAGTATTCCCAGGTCGGGAAACAGATATGGAATGGGTGAACGAAGAAGTTTCGGCCGAGCATTCATACTCGGGCGTGATGTTCCGTTACAAGCACGCGATCATGGAAAAGCAGCAAAAGCTCAATGAGCTGCAAGAGCAATCAAAAATCAGTATTAAAGAGCTGAAAGAGATTTCTCGGCAGATGAGCACTGGCGAAGCCAAAGCTCGCCGTGCTAAGCGTGAAATGATTGAAGCCAACTTGCGTCTGGTAATTTCGATTGCCAAGAAATACACCAACCGCGGTCTGCAATTCCTGGATTTGATTCAGGAAGGCAATATCGGCTTGATGAAAGCGGTGGATAAATTCGAATATCGCCGTGGATACAAGTTCTCAACTTATGCCACCTGGTGGATTCGTCAGGCGATCACCCGTTCGATTGCCGATCAGGCGCGCACGATCCGGATTCCGGTGCACATGATCGAAACGATCAACAAGATGAACCGCATTCAGCGGCAAATCTTGCAGGAAACCGGCCTAGAGGCCACGCCGGAAGAATTGGCGATCCGCATGGAAATGCCGGAAGACAAGATTCGCAAAATCTTGAAAATCGCCAAAGAGCCGATTTCGATGGAAACCCCAATCGGTGATGACGATGACTCGCACTTGGGCGACTTTATCGAAGACCAGAACAATATGGCGCCGGCTGATGCCGCTGTCTATGCCGGTCTGCGTGAGGCTACCCGCGAAGTGCTCGATACTCTGACGCCACGCGAAGCCAAAGTGCTGCGCATGCGTTTTGGTATCGATATGAGCACCGATCACACGCTGGAAGAAGTGGGCAAGCAGTTTGACGTTACCCGTGAGCGGATTCGTCAGATTGAAGCCAAGGCGCTGCGTAAGTTGCGCCACCCAACTCGTTCAGAAAGATTGAAGAGTTTTATTGAAAACGCCGCCAGCGACCAGTAAAATGCTCACCTTTCGGGCCTTTAGCTCAGTCGGTTAGAGCAGAGGACTCATAATCCTTTGGTCGCGGGTTCGAGCCCCGCAGGGCCTACCAAAGAAATCAAGGGCTTAGCTTCGGCTAAGCCCTTTTTTTTGCTCCGCAATTCCGGCTTTGCTCCGCAATTTTACCTTGTGGGCTTCACTAATTTACCTGCGCGATGCCTTGCTAGTGCCTCGTGATCTGCTCTGAAGAGTGTCCGGGCAGACTATATGCGGCCTGCATGCCGTTGTCTGTTTCAACGCAAGTACCGGTTTTGAAGCATAAATTCGTTTAGCCTAGGCGACCCTACCTGATTCTCCAAAGTAAGCACATTTCAACTCGAATTGCTTTTTGTTGCTGACCACTGGGAATAATCACTTTCAGTTGTGAATCGGCGCTCCGCCTATGTTGGGCTGTACTTGATGGCTGCAAGCCTTTTTTGATTTGACAGTATTTTAGTGGCTTGTGACATCAGTCACAGCGTTGCTGGGTGGGTTTTTAGTCATCTTCGCGTAATATTGTGGGTTGTTCTGATATTTGGTCTTGCAATATGAACCTCAGCGACCTGCTTTCCAGCTTCGCCTCGGCCTTCACCCAAGACCAGCGCCTGCTCACCCTCCAGCTCGGAGATGGCCAGCGCTGGAGCG
>NZ_JTLG01000018.1:0-87803 GCF_000799095.1 Chitinibacter sp. ZOR0017
CTTTGCTGTAGTCGCTTGGGCTCAGCGCAGTGCCGTCGGCCAGGGTCAGCGTCAGGGTGCTACCGGCGGCGGCTTTTTCAACGTGAACGGCGAAGACGGCGTCTTTGCCTTCGGCGACGGTGATGTCATTGGTGTTGCCGGCGGCAGCGCTTGGATTACCAATGGTGATCGAGGGTGTTTCAACCGGTGGCTCTGGTGGCAAGACAATCTCGGGTTCCGGCTGCGGGAGCGTTGCGTACTCTGGCACGGTCAAGTCAGGAGCCGCGCCGTTTGCACTGAAGTTAAAGCTGACTGGCGACACGTTTTCGGCGATACGGAGCAAACGAACGAAACCAGCACCTTCGCCCTCTGCACCGGCCCCATTCAAGCCCGCGGCAGTGGCTTCAAGTTCATCGGAAAGATCTTTGCCCTGATTAAGCGCAGTAATGATTTGATCGGCGCTCGTGTCGGCCTGAGCCACACGCGCCTCGGTCACGTCGGTTGTCGCGCCGCCGCTTAGATCACCATCGATCAACATATCTCGGCCGGCAGCCAGCTCAACGACCTGACCATTGGGCAACAGTAAGGTGGCATGGCCAGTTGCAGAGGTAAAAATCACCTGCCCTTCTTGCAGTGGCTGACCGACTTGCAGCGGGGTTTCTTTACCACTGGCATCCCGCACAAATGCAACACCATCAACCAATACAATGGATTTCGCTGCTGATTTAACGCCCTGAGCTGCAACACTCGCCATGACCAAATTCCTGAGATTAGATTACCAGCCAAGGAATATAGGGGGGGGCGGAAAAATATACGACTGTACCGAAGTACATTCCTTACTAAAAAAGGCCTAGACGAGCGATTTGACTTAGCATTTTCGATCAAGGTCGAGCCACTGATGCAGTCCTTGCCCCGCCATAGCCAGCCGCAGTGCTTTTACTAGCGGGTTGTACTCGCGCGCTGCAATACGCGTACCGCATGCAAACTGTCGCGCGTTGCTTGGTGGCGGGCGAGCTCGAGTAATTGCCGCATCCCGGAAATACCGAGCGCCGCCTGATCCACCGCGACGGTGGTCAGGCCGGCATCGGCGGCGCTGGGGATATTGTCAAAGCCCGCCACAGCGATTTGCTGGGGTACGCGAATACCGTGGCTGCGCAGCTGGCGTAGCACTTCCAGCGCGCAGGCATCGTTGTAGGCGATGATGGCATCGGGCGGATTGATGCCCGCCAGCCATTGCCGCAATACATGTTGCACCCCAGCCGCGAGGTCTAACCCGGGCGGAATCAGCCCCTCCAGCGCCGGATCAGCCAAACGCCCGGCATTAAATAGCGCCTGCCGATAACCGCGCTCGCGTAAACGAATCGAATAATGCGCCAGCGAGCCACACAAAAAAGCAATGCGCTGATAGCCCTGCGCGAGTAATTGCGCCGTCAGCGCCTGCGTGCCCGCAAGATTGTCCGGGTTCACACTCGGCAGCCCTGGCGCGCTGCTATCGATCAGCGTCATCGGCTTGCCCAGCGCCTGCGCGATGGCCAGCGTTTCCGGCTCCAGAAAACCCACAGCCAGAATCGCATCGGCCTCTTGCAGCAATAATTGCCGACGTATCGAGCTAGAGTGCTTAACCGTAAAGGGCTGTAGCTCAATACCCATAGGGGTACAGACATCACGCGCGCCCTGCTCGACGGCAGAATAAAACGGCACCGCGCTTGAACGGGTGTGCTGACTATGCAGCAGAAACAATACTTTGCGCAGCGGCGCCGGCTCTAGCCGGCCCAGGTCGTAGCCCAGCGCGGCGGCCTGCTGAAAGACCCGCTGCCGGGTTTCGGGTGAAACCCCGCCCTGATGCTTCAGCGCCCGCGACACGGTGCCAACCGAAACACCAACCGCGGCCGCCAGGGCGCGCATACTAATCGTCATAAAATGGCTTTGCCTCCATCCGGCGCCAAAAGCTGCGTCATTGTTTATGTGTCTTTATTTATCACTAAACACTAATCGGAGTGTCGGGGCTACGCAATCGCCTGACAAGCCACACCCGCCAAGCGGCCAATACCGCGGGCTTTTTTTACCCAAGCTTGCGCGCAAAGGCCAAGCCACTTGGTAGAATCGGCTTTTGTCCTTGCCAAACAAGAGCCTGTCATGAGCCGTTTCTGGAGTCCCGTCGTTCACACGCTCACCCCCTACACCCCGGGCGAGCAGCCGAAGATCACCAACCTGATCAAGCTCAACACCAACGAAAATCCCTACGGCCCCTCGCCCAAAGCCATCGCCGCCATGCAAGCGGCCGTGGCCGATACGCTGCGGCTGTATCCGGATCCGAATGGCGATGTGCTCAAAGACGCGATTGCTCATTATCACGGCCTGAGCCGCCAGCAGGTGTTTGTTGGCAATAGCTCGGATGAAGTGCTGGCGCATACCTTTCAGGCGCTGCTGAAACACGAGCGCCCGCTACTGTTTCCGGACATCACCTACAGCTTTTATCCGGTGTATTGCGGCTTGTATGGCATTGATTTTCGCACCGTGCCGCTGACGGCGGATTTCTGCATCGACCCGGCCGATTACACCGGTGGCGGCGCGATTATTTTCCCCAATCCAAACGCCCCAACCGGCATTTTGCTGCCGCTGGCGCAGATCGAAGCGCTGCTACAGCGCTACCCCGATCAGGTACTGGTGGTAGACGAAGCCTATGTGGATTTTGGCGGCGAAAGCGCCATTAGCCTGATTGAGCGCTACGATAATCTGCTGGTGGTGCAAACGCTGTCGAAATCGCGCTCGCTGGCAGGGCTGCGAGTGGGCTTTGCAGTCGGCCACCCTGATTTGATCGCCGGGCTGGAACGCGTAAAAAACAGCTTTAATAGTTATCCGCTGGATCGGGTGGCGCTGGCCGGCGCGGTAGCCGCATTTGAAGATGAGGGGTATTTCGCGCAAACCTGCGCAGCGATTAACGCCAGCCGTGATACCCTCACTACGCAACTGCATGAGCTGGGTTTTGAGGTGCTGCCTTCCAGCGCCAATTTCGTGTTTGCCCGCCATCCAGGCCACGATGCCGCCACCTTGGCCGCCGCCCTGCGCGAACGCGCCATTATCGTGCGCCACTTTAAACAGGCCCGCATCGAGCAATTTCTGCGCATTTCGATTGGCACCCCCGAAGAATGCGCGGCGCTCGTAAGCGCCCTGCGCGAGATCCTCGCTTAAGTCCCCCACACCGGTCAGACCCAGTCTGACCGGCCCCCTGCCGCGACACAAGCCACAATTACACGAAATCGGGGTGATTTTTCGCCCCATTCGTCATAATCAGTAAGCCTTTGAAAAGGTAAACTCTCCTAACCGGGTTGCCAGCCCAAGCAAAGCTGGTATGCACCCACCACATCGATAGGGAGAGTTCATCATGTATTCGATACAACAACGCCTCGCGGCCGAATTCATCGGCACCTTCTGGCTCGTCTTGGGCGGCTGCGGTAGCGCCGTACTGGCGGCCGCATTTCCACAATTAGGCATCGGTTTTGTCGGTGTGGCGCTGGCGTTTGGTCTGACCGTACTCACCATGGCTTATGCGATCGGGCATATTTCCGGCTGCCACCTCAATCCGGCCGTGACGCTTGGCCTCGTGGCCGGCGGGCGTTTTCCAGCCAAAGAGCTGCCCTCTTACTGGATTGCCCAAGTGCTGGGCGGGATCGCCGGCGCGGCGGTGCTGTATCTGATCGCCAGCGGTAAAGCCGGCTTTGTGGCCGGTGGTTTTGCCAGCAACAGCTTTGGCGAGCTCTCGCCAGGCGGCTATGCGCTGGGCGCAGTCTTGCTGGCCGAGGCAGTCCTCACCGCGATGTTCCTGCTGATTATCTTGGGCAGCACCGATCAGCGCGCACCGGCCGGGCTGGCGCCGATCGCGATTGGCCTGGGGCTGACCCTGATTCACCTGATCTCGATTCCGGTCAGTAATACCTCGGTAAACCCGGCGCGGAGTCTGGCGGTGGCCTTGTTTGCCGATACGGCTGCGCTGCAGCAGGTGTGGGTCTTCTGGCTGGCGCCACTGGCCGGTGCGGCGGCTGCGGGGCTGGTTTATAACTGGCTGGGCAAAGCCAAGGCTTAATCCTCAGCACTCAATAAACAGCCGCGCATTGCGCGGCTTTTTTATTTGCGGCAAACGGGGCAAAAATCAAGCTGCGGGCGCTTTCACCGTCAGCGGCAAGCCTGCCACCATCAGCACCACTTCAGTCGCCTGCGCGGCGATATGCTGCATAAAGCTGCCGTGCAGATCAACAAAATGCCGGCCCATCTGGGTTTCGGCATGTAGGCTCCAGCCCAGCTCATTGCCCACGGCGATCACCGTCGGCGGGCTTACCGCGGTAAACGCCTGCCAGCGCTGTTTGGCGGTATCCAGCGTGGCCTCACGCTCATATTGGGCATCGGTAAAGAGATTGGTCAGCCACAGGGTGATGCAATCAAGCACCAGCACTTCCCCGCCAAAACCGTGCGCGGCCAGGTCAACGTCTTGCTCCAGATTCACCCAGCGCGCATCACGCTCGGCCTGATGGCGGCGGATGCGCTCGGCAAAATCCTCATCCCAAACCCGCGCGGTGGCCAGATAGCCCGGCTTCGCAGCCAGCGCCAGAGCGCGTTGTTCGGCATAGCGGCTTTTGCCGCTTTTCTGTGCGCCAGTCACCAAGATGAGCTGCATATACTCCCCACTCCTATTGCCCGCTAGGCAATTTAAAACCATGCTCAGCGTAATATACCCCACAGAGGATAAACGCTGCACCGGTCAGGCCAATCAGGGTGAGTCGCTCGCCCAGCGCCAACACGGCGGTGATCAAGGTCACCACCGGAATCAGGTAGATATAGTTACTGGCCTTCACCGAGCCAATCAGGTTCACGGCCTTATTCCAGGCCACATAACACACCGCCGATGCCACCACGCCCAGAAACAGCATATTGCCGGCCGAAGCGCTTAGCCACAGCCCCAGATCGAGCCGGTAGTGCGTGAAATACAACGCCGGCAGCATGGTGAGCAAACCATAAAAAAACACTTGCCGGGTTAAATACAGATAGCCGTATTTGTCGCCCATTTTGCGCAACTGCAGGCAATACAAGGCCCAGGCCGCCCCCGCCAGCAGCGCCAGCAAGTCGCCCAGCGGGTTGAGCTTGAGCACGACGCTGCCGTTAAACATCACTACCGCGACGCCCAGCAGCGCCAGGAGCGAGCCCAGCACAAACTGCCGGCTCAGTTTTTGTTCGTGGGTGATGTAATGGGCAAAAATCGCAGTGAGTAGTGGCGCGGAAGACACCAGCAGGCCGACATTCGAGGCCTGCGTGTATTGCAGGGCAAAGTTTTCAAACAGGAAATACAGCGTCACGCCACACAGGCCCAGCCCGAAAAAGCGCAGCTCTTCACGCGGCGCCTGCCAGGCAAAGCGGGGATGCAGCACACACAAGACCAGAAAGGCCAAGACAAAACGATCAAAGGCAATTTCAACCGGGCTGCGCACACCCAGCAAGACCTTGGTCGAGACAAAAGTCACGCCCCAGACCAACACACAGAACAGCACCAGCAGATGCCCGGCAAGTTTGGAATTCATGCGTAAAACGGCCAGCTAAAACAGAGAGGATAACAGCTCGCCCAGCGGCTGCCCTGCGGGTTTTCCCTAATCCAGCCTTGCGCTTTAATCCAGCGCGCTGGCGATGACCGGCAGCGGGTATTCGTCTTCCTGCTCGGGGAGGTAGTACGAGAGCATGTCTTGCAGGCGGGCAAACTCCAGCGGCTTGGCCAAAAAGCCATCCATGCCAGCGGCCAGACACTGCTGCTCGCTACTTTCAAAAGCATTGGCGGTCAGGGCAATGATTGGCAGATGGCGAAACTGCGCCTGGCTGCGCAAAATACGCGTGGCCTCAATGCCATCCATTTCCGGCATTTGCCAATCCATCAGCACCAGATCAAAACGCTCGCGGCTGAGCATCTCCACCGCATCTTTGCCGCTGTGGGCGATTTTCACCGTGCAGCCCAGCTTACGCAAAAAGGCACTCACCACACGCTGATTCATCGGGTTGTCTTCGGCCACCAGAATATGCCCGTGATACTGGCGTACCGGATTGGGCGCGCTGGGCAAGGCGGGCTGGGTTTCGAGTAGTTTTTTCAGGCTGCGAATCAGGCCCACTTCATTTAGCGCCGGCTTGGCAATAAAGCCATGCCGTAAATGCGCATTGCTCGGCGCTTGCCAGCCCAGCGTGAGGATGCTCGCCCCCAGCGGTGGCGTATGGCCGCACGCATCGCCCTTGGGCGCTTCATCCAGCAGCCATAAGGCGTGCTCGCTGGCCGCGCCCGGGGCCTGTAGTTGCACCTCAGACGCGATCAGCAGACGGCGTATCCAGCCCAGCGACCAATCCAGCTGCCCGCACAGCACCACCGGCCGGCCGGCCAGCGAGGCCAGCGTGGGCAAAATGCGTGGCCGCACCGTGTCATCCGCCCCCAGCGGTAGGCGCACGGTAAAACAGGCGCCCTGCCCCAATTCGGACTCCACACTAATGCTACCACCCATTAATTCGATCAAAAGCTTGCAAATCGCCAGCCCCAGCCCCGTGCCGCCGTAGCGCCGCGTCGAGCCCGAATCAGCCTGATAAAAACGCTGGAACAGCAACGCCTGCTGCGCTTTGCTCACGCCAATACCGGTATCACGCACCGCCAGCTCGATCATGCCGCCTTGGGTTTGCGCGCTAACATACACGCCGCCGCGTTCGGTAAATTTAAGCGCATTGGCCACCAGATTGGTCATCACCTGTTTGAGCCGCAAGCCATCGCCATAAAAGCGCACCGGAAACACAGGCGCGATATCCAGCACCAGCTCAAGCCGCCGCTCGACCGCCCGCGAAGCCAGCATGCTGCAGGAGTCTTCCAGCACTTCCTGCAGATTGAAAAAATCCTGTTTCAGCTCGAATTTACCAGCTTCGATCTTGGAATAATCCAGCAGATCATTGACCAGCAAAGCCAGCGAATCGCCCGACTTGCGGATATTGCTGACATATTCGGCTTGCTCTTTATCCAGCCGGGTATCTGCCAGCAGCTGGGCAAAGCCCAGCACCCCATTGAGCGGAGTACGGATTTCATGGCTGATGGTGGCCAGAAAATCAGATTTAGCCCGACTCGCCGCCTCGGCTTCGTCTTTGGCATGGGCCAGCGCGGCGGTTTGCTGCGACAGGCGGGCATTCAAAAGCAGCATCTCTTGCTGCACCTGCTTGGCACGAATCAACTGCGCCACAATCGCGGCAAATAGCTTCATCACTTCGCGCTGATACGGCATCAGCGTGCGGCGGCGCAAGAAATTATCCGCCGCCAGCCAGCCCAGATGCTTGCCATCGGCATAGAGGCCCACGAGTGAATTCCAGCCCCGGCCGACCACGACTTTGTTGTAGTAAATCGGCGCATCTTCTTTAACGATCACTTCGCCGGGGCTTTTGGCGGCATCAAAAAAGATCTGCCGCTGTGGAATCGGCTCGCTATACCAGTGCTCGTCAGTGAGCTCACCAAAATTATCCGTGCCATAGGTGCCGATCATCAGGTTTTTATCGTGATCGGCCAGAAACAGCGCCAGCCGGTCGATGCCCAGATCGGTAATCGCAGCCTGCACTGCCGAGCGGTAGAGGGTATCCAGATCTGGGGTTTGTGTCAGGCGCAAAGTAACCTGATGGAGCACCCGCAGCAACTCACGGTATTCTTCTGCGCGTTGCAGACTTTGTTGCAAGCGGCGGGTCATTTCATCCAGCCCCAGCTCGGTGCCACTAAGCAGGCTATCGATGCGGTCGGCCAGCATGCCGGCGAGCGCCGCGTATTCCATCCGGAATGAAGCGGTATCCAGGTATTTTTCCAGCCGCGCGACATCCGAGAGCTCAACATACAGCAGCGCCACCAGCTGATCGTTGTGCTTCAGTGGCAAGATCCAGCGCACCAGCTGCGGCACTTCGCTGCTATCCAGATCCCAAATATCCTGCACCTGAAAATCCACCGGCCGCACCGAGAGCGCCGGCTCGCGCAGCTGCCACAAGAGCTCTTCGACCGCCAGGCCGAAAAAGGCTTCGGGTCGTTGTGGCTCGGCAAAACACAGTGGTTTGAGGCCAATCACGGCTTGAGCGTGAATCTGCAAGGTATTTTCTGCCGCCGGCAAAATCAGGAAAGTTCGGCGGGCCTCAAAGGCCGCACACACCGCCCCCACCAGATGTTCGGCAAATAATTCCCAGGTTTTCGCCTGCAAGAGCGCAGGTAAATTGAGAACGGATTCGAGCTTCATGAGCAGCAACCCAGCAGCGAACCGGTTAGCGCCGCAGCACGATGCGGGCCAAGCTCGGTTATAATTGACGACTATTGCCTAAATTTTTGGACTCAAAATGACCAACCCAACCGCCCACATTGAATCACTCGACCACGAAGGTCATGGCGTTGCCCGAGTCGATGGCAAAACCATTTTTATCGACGGCGCCTTGCCGTTCGAAACCGTGACGTACAGCAGCTATCGCAAAAAGCCAAACTTTGAAAACGCGCAAGCTATCGCCATACATAATGACAGCTTTATGCGGGTAAAACCAAAATGCCCGCACTTTGGTGTCTGCGGTGGCTGTTCGATGCAACACATGGAATTCGGCGCTCAAGTGGCCGCCAAACAGCGCGTGCTGGAAGACAATCTGGAGCGCATTGGTAGCGTTCACCCGCAAGCCATGCTGCCTGCGATTTACGGCCCGGCCTGGGGTTATCGCCATCGGGCGCGCTTGTCAGCGCGCTTTGTGGCCAAAAAAGGCACGGTACTGGTCGGCTTTCATGAAAAGCGCTCAAGCTTTATTGCCGACATGACCGAATGCCACATCTTGCCCCCGCATGTTTCGGCTCAATTGCCGGCGCTGCGCGAGCTGATCAAAAAGCTGTCGATTTTTGATCGCATGCCGCAAGTCGAGCTGGCGGTGGGCGCCAAGATCACCGTGCTGGTCTTCCGCAATATGGAAGCCATCAACGACGACGATCTGGCCCATTTCAAAGCCTATGCCGATCAATGGCAAGTGCAGATCTGGTTGCAACCCAAAGGCCCAGATACCGCCTACCCGCTGTATCCGCTCGATGCCCCGGCGCTCACTTACCTGATGCCGGAATTCAATATCGAAATGCCGTTCAAACCGACTGAATTCACTCAGGTGAACCACGGGATTAACCGCGTGATGGTCGAGCGCGCGTTACATCTGCTCGACCCACAGCCGGGCGAGAAAATCGCCGATATGTTCTGTGGCTTGGGTAATTTCACCCTGCCTATCGCCCGCCGTGGCGCGCAGGTCTTGGGGATGGAAGGCAGCCAGCAACTGGTGGAGCGCGCGCTGGAATCAGCCGCGCACAACGGCCTGGCCGAGCGCACCGAATTCACCGTGGCCAATCTTTTCGAGATGACCGAAGAATGGCTGGATCAGCTCGGCCGCTTTGACAAAATGTTGATCGACCCACCGCGCGATGGCGCGATGGAGCTGGTGAAATCCATCAGCGCCGAACACGGCCCGAAACGGATTGTGTATGTGTCCTGTAACCCGGCCACCTTGGCGCGCGATGCCAATGTGCTGGTGAATGTGAAAGGCTACACGCTCAAATCCGCCGGCGTGATCAATATGTTCCCGCATACGGCACACGTCGAAAGCATCGCCTGGTTTGAAAAAGAATAAGCCGACGCTGAGGCGGTCCCGACCCAAAAAAGACACACTGCGGTGTGTCTTTTTTCATAGCCGAACCAGCACCAAAGCAGGGGTATTTCCCTGTAAGCCATAAATTTAAAAGGCCATGAGGCAATACCCACCAAGATCAGATTCAAACAAAGCCGTATCCAATTCAGACATGGGCGCATGCCTTACGCCACCTTATACTGGCCGCACTGTTTTTTATCACTCCGAGCTCCAGATGTCTGCCAAACTCCTCGCCCTTGCCGCCGTGCTGCTGAGCCAGCCGCTGCTGGCCAATGACAAACTGATTTCCTACCTGCCCACTTG
This sequence comes from Chitinibacter sp. ZOR0017, assembly GCF_000799095.1. Taxonomy (NCBI): domain Bacteria; kingdom Pseudomonadati; phylum Pseudomonadota; class Betaproteobacteria; order Neisseriales; family Chitinibacteraceae; genus Chitinibacter; species Chitinibacter sp. ZOR0017. Next base: position 9,976 of record NZ_JTLG01000018.1, read on the forward strand.
GCGCGATGCCGACACGGTCGCCCGCTTTGGCCCCCAGCTGGCCAAGCTCGACTACGGCGTGCTGTCGTTTATCGAAGTGAATGCCAAAGGCGAAGCATATCTGGCCGCCGGCACGCAAGCGGGCCTCGCGCTGTGGCAACCGCATTTAGCCGCCGCGCGCAAAGCCGGTAAATTTAACTGCATGTGGGCACTGGGCGGCTGGACCGGCTCGAAAAACATTGCCAAAACTGCGCAAACCGAAGCGGGCCGCGCCAAGCTTATTCAATCGTCGATAGCCATCATGCGGCAAACCCAGTGCACGGGCCTTGATGTCGATTGGGAACACCCGGTCACCGGCGGTGAGTATGCCGCTGATGCTAGCCCCGCCGATCTGGGCAACTGGGTGAGCCTGCTACGCGAGCTGCGCACCGCGCTGGATGCCGCCGGCAAACAGGATAAAAAAACCTACCTGCTCACCACCGCCATTCCCGCCAATAACGGCGGCTGGGTGATGCAGGGGTATGATCTGAAAAACGGCCTGCCGTACCTGAATTGGGTCAATCTGATGGCCTATGATCGTAGCGGCGGCTGGTCAAAGAACGCCACCCTGCACGCCAGCCTCTATCCCACCCCCGGCGACCCGGATGGCGTCACGCTGGCTAGCAATAAAGCGGTGGAATACTTCATCAAACAAGGCGCCAAACCCGAGCAGCTGGTCTTAGGCGTGCCGTTTTATGTGCGCGCCATGGGCAATGTTGAGCCCGGCCCGCAAGGCAATGGCTTGGCCCAACAAAGCAGCGGCCCCGGCCTGAAAGACGAAGCCGAACCGGGCGTGGCCACCTGGGCCGATTTCCAGCGTAAATACGCCAAAGCGCCGGGCTGGCAAGCCTACCGCTCCGCGGAGGCCGGCAATGCGCCCTATCTGTACCACCCGGGCAAAAAAGAGTTGCTGAGCTACGACGATCCGGCCTCGCTCACCGAAAAGGTCAAATTTGTCAAAAGCCGCCAACTCGGCGGCGTAATGATCTGGGAAATGACGCAAGACGACGCGCAATTTACCCTGCTGAACACGCTGATTAAAGCGCTGCGCTAAAGCCATCACCGCTTCACTACCCACCACCAAGAAATGGCTGCCAGGATGCATAGGGCGGCCTTTGCTTGCCCGCCGATTTACGCAGCCACGCTTGTCGTGCCGGCGATATGCTGGCGTAATGCTCACAGCGCATCAGTGCAACGTGAGCGAGCGCCAAGCACGAATCTAAAAGCGATCCAACGCCTCGGGCGGAGTTCACGCCCCACGACAACAGGAGAACATATGCAAAAGAACCGACTCGAAGCCTTTAGTGATGGGGTGCTGGCGATTATCATCACCATCATGGTGCTGGAAATTAAGGTGCCGCATGGCGAGAGCTTTGCGGCGCTCAAACCGCTGTTGCCGGTATTAATGTGCTATGTATTGAGCTTTATCTACGTCGGCATTTACTGGAATAACCACCACCATATGCTGCACGCCACCCGCAAGGTCAGCAGCAGAGTGCTCTGGGCGAATTTGCATCTACTGTTCTGGCTGTCGCTCTTGCCCTTTGCGACGGGCTGGATGGGTGAAAACCATTTTGCGCAGCTGCCCGTGGCGATTTATGGTGGGGTGCTATTAATGGCGGCCATCGCTTACTGGATTTTGGTGCGGGCGATCATCCATGTGGATGGGCCAGATTCGGTGCTAGCCAAAGCGATTGGCGCCGATCGCAAGGGCAATTGGTCGGTGCTCTTGTATTTACTGGCGATTCCGCTGGCCTTTTATCAAGAGCTGCTGGCGGGTGCCATCTATATCATCGTGGCGATTATTTGGCTGATTCCAGACCAGCGCATTGAGCGGGTTTTAGACTAAACCCCAACAAAAAGGCCAGCGCGCAAGCTGGCCTTTTTGCATTACCCATCCAGCCGCTTTAGCGCGTGCGCAGTTTGGCCATACTACCATCGAGCTGATTGGCCACATCTTGCAGGCGGCGCATGTCTTGCGTGATGGTTTGGCTGCCCTGCACGGTTTGATTCAGGCCTTGGGCGATTTCACCAATCTGCTGGTTGATCGCGCTGGCGGTGCGGCTTTGCTCATCCACTGTGGTGGCAATGGCGCCCATTTTTTCAGCCACCATCACCGCCATGCCATCAATGCGCTGCAAGGCATCGGCGACAATTTCACCATCGCGATTGCATTCGCTCAAATAGTGGCCGGCGGCGGTCACCGCTTTGCCGGTTTGCTCGCTGGTCTGGCGAGTGCCATCCAGAATTTCCTGAATCGTGCGGGTTGAATCGCTGGTGTTTTGCGCCAGCTTGCGCACTTCATCGGCCACCACGGCAAAACCACGGCCATGCTCGCCGGCGCGGGCCGCTTCAATCGCGGCATTCAGCGCCAGCAAATTGGTTTGATCGGCAATGTCTTTGATCGTGGCGCTGACATTCACAATGCGGCCAAACGATTGCGCCATATCCTGCATGGCCTGCTCCACCGCGGCAAAGTGGCTAGACAGCGCCTGCAAGTTGCCCAGTGTGGTTTGCCCAGCCTGATTGGCCGATTGCGTGGCCACTTTAGCCTCACTGGCCGCGTTGGAAGCTGCCTGCGCCAGCTCGCCCACGTAATGCACGGTATCGGTCATTTCGTGGGTGGCATGGCTGATTTCGTTCAGCCGCTGCGATTGTTCATCCATATTGCGCGTGGCCTGATTGGCGAGCTCCGTAATATGTCGCGCATCGCTGCGGGTATGCTGTGCGGCCTGCTGGGCGCTAGAGAGCACCTGCATCAGCTGGGTAAGGAAATGATTAATCGCCTGCCCCAGCTGGCCAAACTCGTCGGCGCCTTCCGGCATCCGCAAGGTGAGATCGCCATTTTGCAAATGCTGGGCCACGGTTTCCATCGCCTGCAGCTTATTGCGCAGATGATGGGCAAAATACAGCGAAAAACCAATAATCAACACGCCGCCCAGTACCAGCGGCAACAGCACCAGCCAGACAATCTGCTTCACCCGGGTAGCAAAGCTGCGATCGGCTTCCTGCGCCTGCTGCTGCTCTTGCCGAATAATCTGGTCCAGCTCGCCCAAGAGTGGCGCCAGATCATTGCGGTACAGCTGCTCGGGCATCGCCAGCGCATCTTCGGGCGCGGTTTCGGCGATGACGGCGGCTTGTTTAAATTGCTTGAGGTAGCGCTGCCAGTTGTCTTGCAATAGGCGGGTGATGGCCTGTTGCTCGCCTGCAGCCAGTTTCAAGGTTTGGCTGGTGGCGGCGATTTGCTGGCCGTAGTGATCCAGCTGGCTATTGATATCGGGCTGCATCACATCCAGCCGCGAGGTGGTAAGCATATCGACTTTCAGCTGCACCAGCTGATTGGCGGCCTGCTGCGAGGCGCGGTAGGTTTGGTAGCTGTCGTTGAGCTGCTGCAGATTCCAGCCCGCCAGTAACACGCCAATGCCGAGGGCGACCCCGATCAGAATGCGTCCAAAAAAGAGTTGCGCTGCGATTTTCATGGCGGGGTGTATCCGGTATTGCTAATACAGGGCACTCTAACCAGCCAAAATGACAGAATCATGACAAAGATCTCGGCACTAACCCCTAGCCAGCCCGCCAATACCTTGCAGGGGTACTGGCCTCAAGTGCATGATTTTGCTTGTTTTCAAACAGATACCCATAAAAAAGGCCACGCAATGCGTGGCCTTTTTAAGCTTCGACCTTTAGTCGAAAAGATCTATTTAGCGCAGATTTTGCAGCGCGGCGATACGCTCTTCCATCGATGGGTGCGAGCTAAACAGCGAGCTCCAGCCGGCTTTGTTCGAAATCCCAGAGGCCGCCATATTGCTTGGCAAAGCGCTTGGCGCCATCCCGCCAAGGCGACGCAGTGCATCGATCATCGAGCCGCTTTCACCCATCAGCTGTGCCGCACCGGCATCGGCGCGGAATTCGCGCTGGCGCGAGAAATACATCACGATCACGCTAGCCAAAATCCCGAACACGATGTCACAGACAATCACAGTGATCATATAGCCAATGCCAGGACCGGATGATTCTTCATCATTGCGTCTGAGGAAGGAATCCACCAGATAACCCACCACACGCGCCAGGAAGAACACAAAGGTATTCACCACGCCCTGAATCAGCGTCAGCGTCACCATATCGCCGTTTTTCACGTGCGCGACTTCGTGGGCCAACACCGCTTCGATTTCACGGTGCGTCATGCTGTACAAGAGGCCAGTCGATACCGCCACCAGCGAGTTGTTTTTACTCGGGCCGGTCGCAAACGCGTTCGGCTCGCCTTCGTAAATCGCCACTTCCGGCATTGCAATGCCGGCGCGCTGCGCCAGACGCGCCACGGTATCAAACAGCCATTGCTCATCCTGATTGCGTGGGCGCTCGATCACTTGCGCGCCCGTGCTCCATTTGGCCATGGTTTTAGACATCGCCAGCGAAATAAAGGCGCCACCAAAACCCATCACGGCGGCAAACATCAGCAGCATGCCCAGATTGAGGCCATTGGCAGTCAGAAAACGATTGAGGCCAAAGACACTCACGAAAATGCCCAACACCACCATGATGGCGATATTGGTCGCGATTAATAACAACGTGCGTTTCACGATTTACTCCTTGCTTGAGTCTGTCGGTCTTATTGTATCGATGCTTTCCGACCACAGGGTGCTTTGACAACGGGCGCACCCAACGACCCGCCGGTTTCCACCGGATAGACCACGTGCAACATGGACAGTTCCACCACACTGATAACACGCCATGCCGTGTATTGAACACAATTCGGGGTAAGTTTGCCGATATTCAAGCGCACTCATGCCGCGGTGTTGTCGTTCTTGCCCACTTGGCCACAGCGCCGCCAGCGCGCTCAATAAGCCCCAGCCAGCCGCACCATCCAGCACCGCACTGAGTTTCCCTAGCATCAACATCACCCCAGCTTATCTCCACGCCACGCGCGTGAATGCGACAACGAACAGCGCCTAGCTTATACCAACTTTACAGCCAGAAAAATCAGGCATAAATTGCAGCTTCATCAGTTTTTCTCGAAAGATCGCCATGCTGGGGCTCAACTATAAACATCTGCAGTATTTCTGGGTGGTGGCCAAAGAGGGCGGCATTAGTGCGGCCGCGCGCAAGCTCGGGATTACGGCTCAGACCATCAGCGGCCAAGTCAGCTTGCTGGAGCAAGACATCGGCCAGAGCCTGTTTAGCCAAGTCGGGCGTAATTTGCAGCTCACCGAAGCGGGCCGCACCATGCTGCATTACGCTGATCAGATTTTCATGCTGGGTAATGAGCTGCAAGAAGCCATGGAACGGGGCGAGAGCCAGCGCGCGCGGCTGAATATCGGGATTGTCGACGCCATCCCAAAATCCATCGCGCAGCAGCTACTCGCGCCCCTGAGCGGCGCCACGGTGAAGCTGGTGTGCATTGACGGAAGCCTGGATGAGCTCTGCGCAAAGCTGGCCTTGCATCAGCTCGATCTGGTGCTGGCCGATCAGGCCGGCAGCGAAGCGCAATCGTTGCGCCTGCAAAGCCATGCCTTGGTGTATGCGCCGATTATGCTCTTGGGCACGCCAGAATTAGTCGCGCGCTATCAGGATGATTTTCCCCAGCAACTGAACGGCGCACCCTTGCTGCTGCCCACCCGCAATACCGCGCTGCGCTTGCAACTGGATGTCTGGCTGGCCGAGCATCATCTGCAACCCGATATCGTGGGTGAGTTTTCCGACAGCGCGCTGATGCACACCTTCGCCAAGACGGGTATCGGCTTCTATCCCAGCCCAGTCATCCCTTCCAAGCCGATACCCAGCAATGAGTTAACTTCTTTGGGACATTTATCCGGCGTGATTGCGCAATACCATGCGCTGTATAGCCCGAAAAAAATCATGCACCCCGCCATTGCCAAACTACTGGAGCAATAACCCAACCGCAGTGCTGCGCCGGTTGACCAAGCCCGCCGCTTGCCCTTGATTTTGTGCCACATTCCCCTGCACACGCGGCAGGGCGACAAATCTCGTGGGCGGTGCACATCTAGTCGGCTATTTTCGGTTACAATCGCCGCTTTCCCGAATACAAGATTCTTGGCAGGAGATCAGCATGTCTTTAGCAGATCGCGACGGCGTCATTTGGTACGACGGCAAACTGGTGGACTGGCGTGGCGCGACCACCCACGTCCTCACCCACACCCTGCATTACGGCATGGGCGTGTTTGAAGGCGTGCGCGCGTACGAAACGCCCAAAGGCACCGCGATCTTCCGCCTGCAAGATCACACCGAGCGTCTGCTCAATTCGGCCAAGATTTTCCAAATGAAAATCCCGTACACCGCCGAAGAGCTAAACGAAGCGCAAAAAACCGTGGTGCGCGAAAACCAGCTCAAATCATGTTATCTGCGCCCGCTGGCTTTTATCGGCAGCGAAAAGCTGGGCATTGCCGCCAGCAATAACAGCATCCACACCGTGGTGGCCGCGTGGCCGTGGGGCGCCTACTTGGGCGATGATGGCCTGACCAAAGGCATTCGCGTAAAAACCTCTAGCTTCACCCGTCACCATGTGAATGTTTCCATGGTGCGCGCCAAAGCGTGCGGCTACTACATCAACTCGATCTTGGCTCACCAAGAAGCCGCCGCCGATGGCTACGATGAAGCGCTGGTGCTCGATACCGATGGCTATGCCTCGGAAGGCGCAGGTGAAAACCTGTTTATCGTGAAAAAAGGCGTGATCTACACGCCGGACGTGGCCTCTTGCCTGGATGGCATTACCCGCAACACTGTGCTGACGCTGGCCCGCGAAGAAGGCCTGCAGATCATCGAAAAACGCATCACCCGTGACGAAATCTACACGGCCGACGAAGCGTTCTTCACCGGCACCGCCGCCGAAGTAACCCCGATTCGCGAGCTGGATAACCGCGCAATTGGCGCTGGTGTGCGCGGCCCGATCACCGAGCTTTTGCAAAAACGCTATTTCGATTGCGTAAAAGGCCTGGATCCAAAACACGAAGACTGGCTAACCCTGGTTTAAGCTAGCAAGACTGAACGAAGTAAGCGCCGTAGCGCTTTGCCAGCTAGGCTTCACCACCGGCAGCACCAGAGCGTGCAGCCACGGTGAGGCCAAGTGAATAAAGTGCTGAGCTTACTACTGACTGCATGGGTATACACCGCTAGAGCTGATAATGATTAGCCTAGCAAGCAATACCCCACTCGCTGACTGGAGATCATTATGAGTCTGATCGACAATACTCAAAAAGAAATCGAAGTAACTGCCCACGACGTGCCCCTGCACTGTCCGATGCCGAATATGAATAAATGGAATTCGCACCCACGCGTCTTCCTCGACATCGCCAAAACCGGCAAAGCGCAATGCCCATACTGCGGCACGCACTACAAGCTGAAAGAAGGCGAAGTCATCAAAGGCCATTAATCGGCCGCGGGATTTCCCGCTCGCGAGCAAGCGGTGCGCCAGTGGCCGCCGCTTTTTTTGTTTTTGCCGGGGTTTGTTGTGAAACGCATTCTTATTGTGGCGCCCGCCTGGGTGGGCGACGCCATCATGGCCCAGCCGCTGTATGCCCGCCTCAAGCAGCGCCATCCCGAGGCCGAGATTGATGTCCTGGCGCCGGCCTGGACGCGCCCCCTGCACGCCCGTATGCGTGAAATCAGCAGCACCATCGATGCCCCCTTTGGGCACGGCGAGCTGAAATTGCGCACGCGCTGGCAGCTGGCGCGCCAGCTCAAAGCGCGCGGCTATGACCAAGCCATTGTGCTGCCCAATTCGCTCAAATCTGCCCTGGTGCCGCTGCTGGCCGGGATTGCCCAGCGCACCGGCTGGGTGGGCGAAATGCGCTATGGCCTGCTCAATGATATTCGCGAGCTAGACCCACTGCAGCTACCGCAGATGGTGCAACGCTTTTATGCGCTCGGCGATGAAAAAACAGCCCCGCGCACCGAGCCGATGCCCTATCCGGTGCTCACCATTAACGCGGCTGAGCGTGATGCGGCGCTGAGCAAACTTGGCCTCAGTAGCGAGCCGCCGATGGTGGCCATTTGCCCGGGCGCCGAATACGGCCCGGCCAAGCGCTGGCCCGCTGAGCATGCCGCCGCGCTGGCCCAGCAACTGCTGGCCGATGGCTATCAGGTGTGGCTGTTTGGCTCGGTGAAAGATCAGGAAATCTGCGCCGAGATCAGCGCGCGCTGCCCGCAAGTGGTGAATCTGGCCGGTAAAACCAGCCTCGCCGAAGCGATTGATCTGCTGTCCTTGGCCCGCGTCGCCGTATGTAATGATTCGGGCTTGATGCACGTGGCCGCTGCGCTGCAGCGCCCACTGGTAGCCGTGTATGGCTCAAGCTCACCCGGCTTTACCCCGCCACTGGCCATTCGCGCCAAAGTGGTCACGCTGGATCTGGAATGTAGCCCCTGTTTTGAACGTGTGTGCCCGCTGGGGCATATGGATTGCCTGAATAAACTGACGCCCGATCGCGTGATGAAGGCGCTGAAAGAACTCACCAAGGACTGACCGATGGAATTTCTCGTTCTCTCTCCGATTGCCAAAGTGGCCGGCACGGTAGCCCTGCCCGGCTCCAAAAGCATTTCTAACCGCACTTTGCTGCTGGCCGCGCTGTGCAGCGGGCAAACCACCGTGCGTGGCCTGCTGGCTTCGGATGATACCCAACGCATGCTCGAAGCCCTCGCCACTTTGGGCGTGAAGGTTGAACAAATCGGCGACAGCCGCGACTTTATCGTGCACGGTTGCGCGGGCAACTTCCCGAATAAAGACGCCGACCTGTTCCTCGGTAACGCCGGCACGGCGTTTCGCCCTCTGACCGCCGCCTTGGCATTATCCAACGGTAGCTATCACCTGCACGGCGTGCCGCGCATGCACGAGCGCCCGATTGGCGACTTGGTCGATGCACTGCGCCAAGCCGGTTGCCAGATTGATTATCTGGGCAATGAAGGCTTCCCACCGCTTCAAATCAAACCGGGCGTGGTGGCTGCTGATCGCGTACAAGTCAAAGGCAATGTGTCTAGCCAGTTTCTGACCGGCCTCTTGATGGCCTTGCCACTCTCCAACCGTGATATGACCATTGAAGTGGTCGGCGAGCTGATCTCCAAACCCTATATCGAAATCACGCTGAACCTGATGGCCAAATTTGGCCTGCAAGTCGAGAAAAAGAGCTGGAACGAGTTCCGTATCCCTGCCGGCCAAGTCTATCAATCGCCGGGCGAAATTTTTGTTGAAGGTGATGCCTCGAGCGCGTCGTATTTCCTCGCCGCCGGCGCGATCGGGGGTGGCGATGCTGTGCGCGTCACCGGCGTCGGTAGCGAGTCGATTCAAGGCGATAAACGCTTTGCCGAAACGCTAGAACAAATGGGCGCGCAGATCACGTGGGGCCCGAACTGGATTGAAGCAGCGCCCCCAGCGGACGGCCAACTCAAATCCATCGACGTCGACCTGAACCACATCCCCGATGCGGCAATGACGATTGCGATTGCCGCGCTATTTGCCAACGGTAAAACCACCATTCGCAATATCGAAAGCTGGCGTGTGAAAGAAACCGATCGCCTCTCTGCGATGGCGACCGAATTGCGCAAAGTCGGTGCAACGGTAGAAGAAGGTCAGGATTGGATTTCAGTCATTCCACCAGAGCAACTGACGCCCAATGCCGAAATCGACACCTACGACGATCACCGCATGGCGATGTGTTTCTCGCTGGTGGCTCTGGGTGGCGTACCGGTGCGGATTAACGATCCGAAATGCACGGCCAAAACTTTCCCGACCTATTTTGAAGAGCTAGGCCGGATTAGCCGCTAAGCACAAGCAGGGTATATCGCTGCAAGCCCTATCATAAATAGCTTGCAGCGGCATACCCCACAAATATAAAAGGAGCCAGTGGCTCCTTTTATATTTGTAGCTTGGCTCATGCTCCAGCGTGATGATTTAGCGGCGCTGGGTTTTGCCTTTGGCCGCGTTTTTCGCTTTGCCGGCCTTACCCGCTTGCGGCGCTTTGCGGCTAGAAGATTTAGACCGTTTCAACTCACGGCTTTGGGCGGTTTTTGGGCTGCGTAGCTGCTTGGCTTGCACTTGCTTGCTGCGCGCCTTTTTACTGACGCTAGGCTGCTTGGTGCGCACGGCCTTGCTTTCCACCCGGCCTTTACCGCGTGCTTTGGCAGCACGACGCTCGCCACGCTGACTGGCCTTGGCGGATTTGCCTTTCTTGGCCGGTGTGGCTTTTTCCGCACGCTGACTGGGGCTATTACTCGCCTGATTCGGATTAACGGTCGCGCGCTTCGTGATGGCGGTGGCCGCTTCCGGGCTATCAAAGGGCAAGGGCTCGTCTTCAGCCCAGACCGTACTACTGAACAGCATGCAGGCACTGACTAGCGCCAGCCCTGTTTTGAACCAATTCTTCATTGACTACAAGCCCTTACACACGGCACGACAAGCTGCGCATTATACCGACTCACCTGCCGCACCGCCGGTTTATTTGCCCGATTTTCGCCCCATTAGGCGGCTAAATCACATTAGATTTTGTTAACGTTTTAAACGCCAATCCGCACCAAAAAAGCTTGGCGTCAGATTTAAAAATTATGCAGAAAGCATCCTGTGATGTTGTCAACCTTTTTTCAGCTACTACGTGTTTTCCCCAACATGTAGTCATTGACTCGCTAGCTACAAATGGTACGATGGCGAAAATTCAGCGATACCAGTTCGACTGAATTTACCCTGAGCACCGCCCGGCCAAGCATGCCCGACAGTCGCTCTACATAAAGCGCCAGGTTGCGAACAATGAAGGATTTGCAACCTCTTCCGCCCGCGGAAACTGGCCATTACCTTCAAATGGAGTGGGACTTTATGCATAAGAAAGTACAACTAACGGCGCTGTTGGCCGCGATGTTCCTCAGCGCCAGCGTTTGGGCCGCCGAATGGAGCTCAAGCGCGGTCTATACCGGCGGCTCGATCGTGACGTATCAGGGTCAATCTTACAAAGCCAAGTGGTGGACTACCGGTGAAATCCCGGGCGCCAGCCAATGGGGCCCATGGGAAAAAGTAGCCAGCGGTGGCGCGACCCCAGCACCGACCACGGCGCCAACCGCAGTACCAACGGCGGCCCCAACGGTTAAACCGACCGTGGCACCAACGACTGCACCAACAGCGACGCCAAAACCTACCGCTGCACCGACTACGGCGCCAACGGTAGCGCCGACCGCGACACCAAAACCGACTGTCGCGCCAACAGCAGTTCCAACGGTGGCACCAACTAGCGCGCCAACGCCAACCGCTGCGCCAACTGGCACCCCAAATCCAGGCACAGGCTTGCCAAAATGTGAAGCCGCTTGGAACTCAGGCAGCTCGTACGCTGGTGGCGCCAAAGTCAGCTTTAACGGCGTGAATTACACCGCCAAATGGTGGGCCAATGTCGGCGCTGAGCCAGGCAAAGATGCCACTTGGGCCGCAGCGGGCAACTGTGATGCCAGCGGCTTGCCAACCCCAGTACCAGGTGGTGGCGGCTCAACGGGCGGCGTGCCCACTAAAGCGGAAGCAGAAGCTTACGCCGCTACGCTGACCAATAGCGATATCTTCCGCAAGGTAAAAGCTTCGGTACGCACCCTGCCAAACTCAGTGGTGGAAGCGGTAGCGCCAGGCCTGATGAGCAATCCAAGCAATGTGAAACGCGTGGAAGCCATCCTGCCCAAAGCGAAGTGGGATTACTACTTCTCGAAAGCGCACCCAAGCTACACTTACACCCGCTTCTTGCAAGCCACCGCTAAATTCCCAGCCTTCTGTGGCGACTACACCGATGGCCGCAATGCCGATGAAATCTGCCGCCGCTCGCTGGCTGCTTCATTCGCGCACTTTGCCCAAGAAACCGGTGGTCATAGCGTAGAGCAATACGGCAACCCAGAATGGCTGCAAGCGCTGGTGCACGTGCGTGAAATGGGTTGTACTGAAGACGGCACCGGTTGTGGTTACAACACCGAGTGTACCGATCCAGTCTTTAACAAAGTATGGACTTGCGGCACCGACGCGAAAGGCGGCTTCAAGAAATACTTCGGCCGTGGCGCGAAACAGTTGTCTTACAACTACAACTACGGTCCATTCAGCCAAGCGATGTTTGATGGCGACCAATCCGTACTGTTGAAAGATCCGGATCGTGTCGCTGAAAGCTGGTTGAACCTGGCGTCTGCCGTGTTCTTCTTCGTGTATCCACAACCACCAAAACCATCGATGCTGCACGTGATTGATGGCACTTGGGTACCGAACGACTTTGATAAATCGCGTCAGCTGGGTAACGACTTCCCAACCACGATCCAGATTATCAATGCCGAATGCCAAGATTCACCCACCAAAGCAGCGGCGCAAAATCGTCTGAACTACTACACCGAGTTTGCCCGTGATCTGGGTTGGGATATTACGAAAGAGTCGATGAAATGTTCAGGCATGGGCCGCTTTGATGGCGCATCGTCTGCCGCATTTAACATCTACTGGGAAAAAGACTGGAAAGTCGGCGGCGACAACAAGTGTCAGCTGGTAAGCTACCAGACCCCATACAATGCCCTGATCGACGGCCAATACACCAAGTGTGTGGAAGCCAACTGGGGTGTTACTCTGAAGTAATTGAATTAGCTAGCCTCTAGCGATATACGCCACCTAGGTATCTAGGTGGCGTTTTTTATTGCCGCTGCAAATGCGCGCTATACGTTGGCCAACTAGCCGAGTTGCCATCGCTTCACTATGCTAAAGCCATACGACTGCCGGAAACCATCATGAGCGAACTGATCGCCACGCGGCTGGGGCTACGCATTGGCTTGGCATTTGCCGGTCTGGTCTTGCTCACGCTGCTGTTCGGTTTACTGATGGGCAATGAAATCAACCACAGCTATCAGCAGCTCGCCCAAGAGCTATCGCGCCAGCACCGCGCCTATAGCAGCGTGCAAGCCCTGCGTGCCGACTTTGGCGATCTGCGCCGTTTTGAAAAAGATGTTTTTCTAGCGGTCGATATTCCTGAACACGCCAGTTTTAAATGGCGACAGTGGAATCAGGAGCTCAACCAAGCTTATGTGCGCCTGGGGCAGCTCGAGCAAACCCTGCCCGAGCAAAAAAACCTGGCCCTCGCGCAACTACGGAGCGCGCTCGACGAATACAAAAATGGCTTTCTGACCGTGGCCGAGCAAGTGCTGGCGGGCCGCTTTCGCAGCGCCGAAGAAGCCAACCGCGCCTTTCTATTTCGCCGCACCTTTATCCATCAATACCAGAATGCTATCGACGCGCTGATTCATTACAGCGAACAGCAAGAGCAACTCCTACTGCGCCAGCTTGATGAAATCCGCGTGCGCCGCCTATGGCAACTCGCGGGCGCGCTCTGCACTTTGCTCATCATCAGCAGCTTGGTGGCGGTGTTTATCACCCGTAATAGCTTGCGCGTGGGGCGCGAGCTGGAATATCAGGCTACCCATGATAGCCTCACCAAACTCCTGAATCGGCGCGGCTTTGAAATGCAATTGGCCAGCGCCCACCGCGGGGCGATTTTGTATCTGGATTTGGATCAGTTCAAATTGGTGAACGATCTGTGCGGCCATAGTGCGGGGGATGAATTACTCAGCCTGCTGGCGCTGCGCTTTGGCCGCCTGCTCCCCGCGCAAGCCAGCATGGCGCGTTTTGGTGGCGATGAATTTTGCATCTTTTTACCTAATGCCGATGCCAGCCAGGCGAGCGAGCTGGCGCAACAGCTACTGCGCGAAATTCAGAATTATCCCTTTGTTTGGCAAGGGCGTTTGTTTAGCCTGAGCGGCGCGCTCGGCATCGCCATTGCCGATGGCCAGCAAAGCCTGCGCGAACACATTATGCGCGCGGATACCGCCTGCGCCATCGCCAAAGAGCGCGGCACCGGGCAAATTGCTTTTGCCACCGAGGTCGACCAACAACACCATCAGCTGCAATCACAAATGAGCTGGGCGGCACAGCTACCGCAGATGCTGCAACAAGACCGCTTTGTGCTGTTTATTCAGCATATGCAGGCCCTCAAATCCACCGGGGCGCAACACAGCGTGCCAGACCACGCCGAAATATTAATCCGCGCGCTCGACGAGCAAGGTGAGCCGGTACCCCCCGGGCAATTTCTGCCCGCGGCCGAACGCTTTGGCCTGATCGGCAAGATAGATCGCTGGGTCACCCGCACCATCTTGCAACAGGCGTTACCACCGCACACCGTCTACGGCATTAATTTATCGGCCGCCTCGCTCGGGGATCACGCTTTTTTACACACCTTGCGCGACTGGATTCAGGCCAGCCCCACCCCGGCCCAGCAGTGGTGTTTTGAAATTACCGAAACCGCCGCCATGACCGATATTCAGGCGGCGCGGCATTTTGTCTCCACCCTCAAGCAGCTGGGCTGCCGCTTTGCGCTGGACGATTTTGGCAGCGGCTTTTCTTCGTTTAGCTACCTGAAAGAGCTGGACGTAGATTACCTGAAAATCGATGGCAGCCTGATCCGCAATCTGGAGCGCAATGCCTCCGATCTCGCGCTAGTAACTGCAGTGGTACAGATGGCCAAAGCGCTGCGACTGAAGATCGTGGCCGAGTTTGTCGAAAACCAGCACCAGCTCGAAATCCTGCGCGATTTGGGCGTGGATTACGCCCAAGGTTATGCGGTGCACCGCCCTGCTCCATTACTGATTCAGCCCGTGAAAGAAACTTGAGCTACGTAAGGTCGGCAACTAAGCTGATTAAGCAGCTTCTGTTTATCGGCTTTGGGATCTTGGCATGACTATCTTTCGCTCACTGCATTTGCGCCTCAAACTCCAGCTGGCTTTTTTGCTGGTTTCCCTGCTCACGATCGGGGTGTTTACGGCGCAAGCCATCCAACAGGCCAAAACGGCCGCGCTTGAGCAAATCGATGGCCAACTCAAAATGGCGGCCCTCGCCTATGTGCAAATCATCGGCCCCAACTACCACGACAATCTACCCCCGCGCGAACAGGTTGATCTCAAAGCCAAGCGGCAGGAAGCCGAACACGTCACCGCTGTGACCAAGGCGCTGGGGGTGAGCTATCTGTACACCTTTATCGTCAACGGCAGTCAGGTCACCTACACCACGGCCTCACTCTCGGATGATCAGCTTAAAGACCCTAATCACGAGTTTTATCTGAAGCCTAGCGATGTACCAGAAACCGATGCCGCCACCATCCGCGCAGCACAGAGCGGCAAAATCGAATTTGAAGAAAGCACCAGCCCGCAGTATGGCTTTCTGCGCACGATTCTGATGCCGGTAAAAAACAGCAAGGGCGAAAACTACGTAGTGGGCGTCGATCTGGATGCCAATCTGGTTCATCAGCACATTCGCGACGCGATCTGGCAAGCGGCCTATACCGGCATTGTGATGCTGGTGGTGGCGATTGTGGTGTCGTTGCTGCTGGGCAATGCCATCGCCCGCCCGCTGGTACGCCTGCGCGACATGATGCATTCGCTGACGACTGGGGCTGGCGATCTGACGATTCAGCTACCGGTGCAATCAGGCGATGAAATCGGCCAGATTGCCACCCACGTCAACACCTTTATGGGGCAATTGCGGCAGATGTTCAGCACCGTGCGTGATGAAACGGTCAAACTCACCAGCGGTGTGCAACGCATCGATCAAATGGCGCAAATCTTGAGCCAGGGCGCGAGCGATCAAAGCGATGTAGCGAGCTCTACCGCCGCCACGATTGAAGAAATCACCGTTAGCATCAATCACATTGCGGATAATTCCCAAGATGCCGAGCGGCTAATTGAGCACACGGGCGAGGTCTCCCGTCAGGCCACTCAGCGCGTGCGCCAGGCCGCGCAGCAGGTGGGGCAGATTTCCAGCCGGGTTTCTACCCTCTCCAGCGTGATGCACGAGCTGGAGCATCATTCGCAGCAGATCAACAGCATTATCGATGTGATCAAGGAAATTGCCGACCAAACCAATCTGCTGGCGCTCAATGCCGCCATTGAAGCGGCGCGGGCTGGCGAGCAAGGCCGCGGCTTTGCCATTGTGGCCGATGAAGTGCGCAAGCTGGCCGAACGCTCAAGCGAAGCCACAGTCGAGATCAGCCAGAAAATCAGCGCGATGCGCGCACAAACCCAGCAGGCTACTCACAATATGGATCTGACCACCACCACGGTGAACGATAGTGTGGAGCTAGCGGAAACCGCGGCGCTGCAAATCGAAGACATTCAGCGGCAAATGAGCGAAGTGATTTCCGGCATTAAAGGCATCGCCGAAGCCACCAGCGAGCAATCGATGGCCACCACGCAAATTGCCCAAGCCGCCGAGCGGATCAGCAATATGGCCGAAGAAGGCAATCAATCAATCGGCTCGGCGCGGCAAGTGATTAGCGATCTAAATCATCTGGCTGGCCAGCTGGGCCAGATGATCAGCCGCTTTAAACTGTAAAGTTTTCAAACGGTAAAATGGCTCTCAAGGCTTATCCCATCAGGCTTTACTCAGGCGCAGTGGCCGGCCGCGCAGGCTAGGCCATTGCACCAGCAACACCCCGCACAAAATCCCCGCCCCACCCAGCCAGTGATAGCTCGCGAGACGCTCGCCCAAGCAAAACATCGCCATAATCGCGGTAAACAGCGGCAGCAAATTCATATAAATCGCCGCCTGCTCGCTACCCAATTGCGCCACGCCCTGCATCCAGCAGTAGGCCGCCAGAATCGACGACGCCAGCCCCGCATATAACACCAAGCCAGCTGCAGCGGGTGAAACACTAAGCGTTGTGGCCGTCGCCGCCAGTGGTAGCAAGGCCAGCAGGCTAAACAGAATCTGCACATACAAGTTAAACCAGTGCCCCAATGGCAGTTGCCAGCGCCGCAGCAAAATCCCGTACAGCGCATAGGCCGCCGTACCCAGCAACATCAGCCCATCACCACGGTTTACGCCATGCTGCCATAAGCTCGCCGGCTGGCCCTGTCCGAGCAGATACAGGACTCCGGCTAGCGAAACTATCACGCCCAGTACTGCCTGCTTGCCGGGGCGCACGCCAAAAAGCAGCGCATTCAACAGCAAACCCAGCAGCGGCATCAGCGCGCAAATCACCCCCATATTGGTGGCCGAAGTAGCATGGGCGGCAAAATAGGCCAGCGATTGATACAGCACCATGCCCAGCAGCGCCAGCGTGGCGTATTGGCCGGCATGCGCCCAGATCTCCGCTCGCGCGCGCCACACCACCCGCCAACACAGCGGCGTCAGCACCAGTGCGGCCAGCAACCAGCGATAGAGCGAAATCGCCGCAGGGTCAATCATGCCCGCCGCCGCCTTAGACACCACGGTATTGCCCGCCCAGATCAACACGGCCAGTACCGGATACGCAAATTGAGGCATGCGCACTCTCCTCTCGATTCAATATGCCGGCCAGTCTAGCAATGACCATTTGAATGTTTATAATGAAAAACCGCCAAACCGATATGGTGAAACCGCCAAGATGGATTGCCCCTATACCCCGCTCGATCTCACCCTGCCCACCCCGGCGCCGCTCTACCTGCGGCATGAAGCCGTTGAAGCGCACACTGGCTACGCGCTGCACCGGCATCCGTGGGGGCAGCTCAATCGCATTAATCTGGGCCTGCTGGAAATCACGCTGGATCAGGAAACGCTGGTCGCGCCGGCGGATTTTCTGGTGTGGGTGCCCGCCGAAGTGCCACATGCGGCCTACATCAGTCAGGCGCTGGCCTACAGCTCGGCCTATGTCAGCCCGGAGTGGGCCGCGCGACTGCCGGCCAAGCCGTGCTTGCTGAGCCAAACGCCGCTGGTACGGGCGCTGTTTGATGATTTTTATCAGCGCCAAGTGCAAGCGCTGAGCAGCCCGCTCGATCAGCAACAAGCCGAGCTGCTGCTCGGGCGGCTGTGCCTCACCCCCAAGCAAGGCTGCTATCTGCCCCATAGCGAGCATCGCCAGCTAGCGCCGATTTTGCGCGCCCTGCAGGCGCAGCCCGGGGATAATCAACCACTGAGCGCCTGGGCTGCGCAAGTGCACACCAGCGAACGCACCTTGGCACGGCTGTTTCAGCGCGAGCTGGGGATGAATTTTGGCCAATGGCGCCAACGGCTGCGCCTGCTCACCGCCCAGTCCTTGCTGAAGCAGGGCGTGAGCATCGCCGATATGGCGTGGCAACTGGGCTATGGCAATCCGTCGGCCTTCATTGCCATGTTTCGCCAGCACACCGGCCTTTCACCCGAGCGCTATCGCCAGCAATCTCTCGATACCTAGGCAGGTATTGCCCTAGGAGCAATATCCACCATGGCCTATACGGATATACCCAAGAGGCGTGGCAAGAGTTGCTGCAATGCTGCCGGGCGATTGCTGCACGCCCCGCCACGGCTGCGGGCCGTGGGCGCTAGCGCCAGATCATAAGGATTGCGTCCGGCAATCAGCGTGAGTTTTTCCATCGGCAAGCTGGCGATCAGCGCCGCCTGCTGAGCAAAGCGGGTGGCGTTATAGCTTTGGAATACCAGTTGCGGCGCCGCTGCGGCCGCGGCCTGCACATAGGCGGCCTCTTCGGCCGTGACCTGCGGGCTAATCACAATTTCATGCACCGGCCAGCCGGCGGCCTGCAGAGAGGGCAATAAAGTCCCGCGCGCGCTCACCGAGGCGCCCAGCGCCACCTCATCAATCTCGGTGCGATGGCTCAGCTCAACCGTCACCAGCACCACTGGCTCACCCGGCTGCAGCGGCGGGCCATAAAACTCGACACCCGCAGCCTGAATCTCGGCGGCCAGCTGCAAGGCGGCGCTTTGCTGCAAGGCCTGCGGCTCGCGCGGCAAGCTGGCCCAGTCTTGCACCACAGCTTTGGCTTTCAAGGCCAAGATTCGCGCCACACTGGCCTCGACTTGCTCAACGGCAATCAGCCCCTGTTTCACGGCTTGCGTCAGGGCCGCCACGGCACCTTGCTGGCGCGCCAACGTGTGTGACACCAGCGCAATATCCGCCCCAGCGGCAATCGCCTGCACCGCGCCCTGCACCGTGCCATCGCCCGCGGGCCAGGCCGGGTTGAGGGGCCGGCGGCCAATTGCATCCATCTCGAGGCAATCGGTAATGATCAGGCCCGCAAAGCCCAGCTCTTCGCGCAGCAGGCCGGTGAGCACCGCGCGCGAGAGTGTGGCCGGGGTATTGGGATCGGGCTCAATCGCCGGAAACACCACATGCGCCGTCATAATCGCATCTACTCCAGCCGCAATCGCCGACTTAAACGGCACCAGCTCCACGCTATCGAGCCGCGCGCGGTCATGCGGCACCAGCGGCAAGGCATAGTGCGAATCGGTGGCGGTATCGCCATGGCCGGGGAAATGCTTGGCGGTGGCCGCCAGCCCCGCGCGCTGAATACCGCGCAGCGCCGCCAGGCCATACACGCTCACCGTGGCGGCATTTTCGCCAAAGCTGCGCACGCCAATCACCGGGTTTTGGCGGTTGTTGTTGATATCAAGGCTGGGGGCGAAATTAATATTGATCCCCAGCTGGCGCAGCTCATCGGCCGCATAGTAATGCAGCTGCTCGCAATCGGCCGGGCTGCTGCCGCGCACCGCATGTGAGGCATAGCCCGAGGCATAGGCCATGGGCGAAGGTAACGGAGTCATGCCTTCTTCAATCCGCATCACCATACCGCCTTCCTGATCGATACCGATCAAGAGCGGAATCGTCGACACTTCGGCGTTGATTTCCTGTAGCTGCCGGCATAGCGCCGCCACCTGGCGGGGTGATTCGATATTACGGCGGAACAAAATAAACCCGCCCACTCGCTGCTCACGAATCAACGCCGCGCTGGCGGCATCGACGGTCGTACCCGGCAGGCCCACCATCACCAGCTGGCCCAGTTGTGCCTGCAAGGTGGCACTGATCATCTGAAACATGCTTCACTCCCGGCGGCCAAACCGCCATTGCGCCGGGCCTTAGGCCGCAGCAGATTGTGCTTGAAGGTAGGCAAGCGGCAGCACCTGAATGGGGTTGTCCGCCACGGCCAGATTGGCCCACAGCCAGTTCAGGTGCGCCACCAACTGCGCCCCGCCGGCATGCGGGCGATCTTTGCTGGTATGCGCATCACTCACCACCGTTACACGATACCCCAGGGAGGCAGCGCGCCGGACGGTCGTATCCACGCAGAAATCCGAGGCATACCCCGTGATCCACAACGCCTCGATCTGTTCAGCGGCCAGCGTGGCTTGCAAGGTGGTGTCCAGAAAACTATCGGCCGAGCTTTTAGCGATCACGCTATCCGTCGGTAGCCGCGCCAGCCCCGGATGCAGCGCCCATTCAGGTGAGCCCTGCGGCAAGTCGGCTTCATGGTGCTGGATAAAGATCACCGGCAGCTGCCGCTGTCGCGCCAGCGCGATGGTGGCATTGATTTGCGCCAGCGTTGCGGCTCCGCAGGTGGCCGGTGGGCTTGATTCAATCAGGCCGGTTTGAAAATCAATCACCAGCAAAGCTGTCCGCATCTGTGCTTACCCGTAAAAAAGGGCAGCCGCGCCTGGCGCCTGCTGCCCTGAGTTCTGCTAATGCTCACACCAAGGTGAGCCGCCGCTTAGGCAGCCAGACGGCGCAACACTTCGTCGCGACCAATCAGCGCCAGTACGGCATCCACCGATGGCGTATTGGTAATGCCGCACACTTTGGCGCGCAGTGGCATACCCACTTGCGGCATTTTCACGCCTTGGGCTTTGACGAAGTCTTTGATAAACGCGCCCAGCGTCGCCGCATCCCAGCTTGCCAGTTGCGCAGCTTCAGCGGCAAATACTTTCAGGCGCTCTTCCGACTCGGGGTCGAGGTGTTTTTCAACGATCTCGGCGGTGGGCGTTAAGGCCTGATAGAAATACACTGCCTGCTCGGCCATCTCGACCAAGGTCTGGCTGCGATCTTTCAGCAGCGCGCATACCTCGGCCAGCGCTGGGCCGCCCTCGGTGGCGATGCCCTTGTCAGCCAGAAAACCGGCCACGCGCGCGGCCAGTTTGGCTGGATCGGCGGCTTTGATGTATTGCGCGTTGATCCACAGCAGCTTGTCGCGGTCCATCCGGCTCGGGCTGCCGCTCACATCTTGCAGATCAAACCACTCGACAAACTGCGCCATCGAGAAGATTTCATCGTCGCCGTGCCCCCAGCCTAGGCGGGCCAGATAATTGAGCAGCGCTTCGGGCAAGATACCCTGGCTGTCGTAATCCACCACCGACACGGCATCCCGACGTTTTGAGAGCTTCACGCCCTGATCGTTATGAATCATTGGCAGATGGGCAAACACCGGCACAGCGGCCCCCATCGCTTCATAGATCACGATCTGGCGCGGGGTGTTGTTCACGTGGTCGTCGCCGCGAATCACATGGCTGATGCGCATATCGGCGTCGTCCACCACCACACAGAAGTTATAGGTTGGCGTGCCATCCGGGCGGGCGATAATCAGATCATCCAGCTCGTCGTGGCTGATTTCGATGCGACCTTTCACTTGGTCTTCCCACACCACCGAGCCACCGATGGGCGTTTTGAAACGCACTACGGGTTTGATATCGGCAGGGATAGCGGGCAGCGTTTTGCCATCTTCTGGGCGCCAAGTGCGATCGTAACGGGGCTTTTCGCCTTTGGCTTCCGCTGCAGCACGCTGAGCTTCCAGCTCTTCCTTGCTGCAATAGCAGTAATAGGCAGTGCCATTGGCGAGCAATTGCGCGATCACTTCCTTGTAGCGCTCCATGCGCTGCATTTGGTAGAACGGGCCTTCGTCGTAGCCCAAGCCCACCCAGTGCATGCCATCGAGAATGGCGGCAACTGATTCAGGGGTGGAGCGTTCCAGATCCGTGTCTTCGATCCGCAGCACAAACTGGCCACCGTGTTTTTTGGCATACGCCCACGAGAACAAAGCGGTACGCACACCACCAATATGCAGCAGGCCTGTAGGAGATGGCGCGAAACGGGTACGAACGGTCATGGCGACTAATCCGGCAAATTCCAAAGGCGCTATTGTAATGCAAAAGCGCGTGCTCGCCGCCACCTGCCAAAACAAAGGGCGATACACCCAGGATGTATCGCCCTCTAGACTATATTGATTGGCTTAGCGCACAATACTCTGCATATCATTCCCGGCCATCGCCAAGCGCTCGGGGCGATTGGGCTTGAGTGTACTGTTGATTTCCAGCGGCAGGTTTTCTGGATTCAGCACCACCACGGTCTCCGAGACCACGGGCAGCACGGTTTTGCTCGGCGCTTCAAAGCGCGCGAGGATGTCGTAATACGATTGCAGGCTTTCCACAAAGATCACCGGCTCGCCACCGCGGGCATAGCCATATTTCAGCGTACTGAAATATTCGGGCTTGCGCAGCAGCGGCAGTACCGATTTCACATCCGCCCAGCTGTTGGGGTCTTTCTTCATCCGCACCGCCAGCGTGCGCGCATCAATCAGATGGCCCATGCCGATGTTGTAGGCGGCCAGCGCCAGCCATGTGCGATCAGGCTCGGGCGCACGATCAGCCAGGGTGTCTTTCAAGAGCTGAATATATTTGGCGCCGCCAATAATGCTTTGATAGGCATTGGTGCGATCCACATTCATGCGCTGTGCAGTTTCATTGGTCAGCATCATGATGCCGCGCACGCCGGTGGGCGAGACCGCTTCAGGGTTCCAGTGCGACTCTTGATACGACAGGGCCGCGATCAGGCGCCAATCCAGCCCGGTGGTGGCTTCGGCTTCTTTAAACCATTTTTTATAGCGGGGCAGCGTGTTTTGAATGCGGCCCAGATAGGCCAGCGCATCGAGCTGATCTACGCGATTTACGTGCCCATAGTAACGATCCAGCAGGCGGCGCAGCGAGCCATCGGCCAATTGTGTCTGGAAAAACTCGCTAATTTTGGCCTGCAGCTCGGTATCTTGTTCCGGCATCACCCACGCCAGCTGTTGCCGGCTGGCAATCTGGCTGGAGGTCATGATATTCGGGTAGTAGTTTTGCGCGACTTCGGCCGCATGCGAATCCACCAGCGCGAATTCCAGCTTGCCTTGCGCCACTTGTTCGATCAGCGCTTCGCTTTCGCCCGCGCCCACCACTTCCCAATGCAGGGCTGGGGCCGTTTGCTTCAGCTTTTCCAGCGCCGGTACATACTGCGGCAAGGTGCTGAGCGTCGCCAAGCCTTCCTTGATCGCTTTCAGTGCGGTTTCTTCGCTGGTTTTACCGCTGAACACCAGCCGCGCTTCCACGTCTTGATAAGGCGTGCCATAAATCAGGCCAGAAACCTGATCCAGTGGGCCACCCACGGCCAGATGCGCCTCACGGCGCTGCAGGCGCGCCAGCATATCGCTGTAGCTGCTGCTGACCTGGAAACGCACTTTCAGCGCGTTGCGTTCGGCAAATTTGGAAATCAGGTCGTATTCCAGACCGGCATAGTTACCCTCGGCGTTCACATACAGTGACGTCGGGCCGTTTTGCACCAGCACGATAAGTTCTTTCGAGTCTGCCCACGACAATACGCGCTGCGCCGGAGCTTGTTCCATCTCCCCGCAACCAAACAGTAACAATGTGGACAGTGCTAGCAAAAACCGCTTCATGCCTTCCCTTCGCTAAATTCGAACGGACGGATTTTGCCTGCATGCCCTTGAAAATACAAACAAAAATCCCTGCCAAACATTACCATTGGCTAATAAAGCCAGTTTTCCCACCGGCAAAAAGCAAGACAAAATCAAAACAATAGAAATAAATGAGAAAGCAAAAGAAAATTTCTTGTAATTATTTTTTGTCAGCCTGGACAGCAAAGTGGAAAGCGCAGCGACCTGCAGCTTGGGCGGCGGTGGGCGTGAATGACAACGGCAAGGGCGAAGATTGCTAGCCAAACTGGTGATTGCTGGCTTTGCTGACGGAAACTGCGCGAAAAGTCAGCCTCACTTACATTATGTAAGCATTTTACGACTTGCCAAGCCGGCGCATTTACGCTTGCAAGACCGACAAACGGTAGCTCCTTGACAGGGCTGTCAGGGAGCTTTTTTTCGGTAAAAAAATGTACGAGCGCGGAAAAAAGATCTTTCGCCTGCGCAAAACAGCGATTTTTTGCTTATTTTTTAGGCAAAAATGGGTAAAAACAGCCGATCACCCGCAGTGAGCGTGCTCACACCCGGCGAAACTGAGCGCTTATTTTTGGCAATATTTCGCAAAATCGGCCCGCACCACCTGCTGGCGCTGCTGCATCTTCTGAATATCGTAGGATTTGTTATTGGCTTTACCGGTTAAACGCCGGGTAATCAGCTCATCTTCCTTCGCGAGCTTGGCGCAGCGTTGCGCTTCGAGCGCCGCCAGCTTGGCTGGATCGGCCTGATAATATTGTGAAGTCGAATTGGCCTGCGCGAACGCGCTCAGGCACAGCAAAGACAGACACAGACGACGCAGCAACATGCGGGGCAACTCCGGCTAAAAATTAGGATTAAATAATACGCGAATTTGGCAGGCGCTTCGCCCCGCCCTGCGCCGGGCTGGGCTTAGGGCAAACGCGACAGAGCCGCCTGCCACTCAGCGGTGAGCGCTGGCCGCGGCAAAAGCTCGCCATCCCAGCTTGCCACCGGCAATAAACCCGATAGCGAATTACACAGCCACAGCCCTTGCAGGCCGGCCAGCTCGGCGCGCGAAATCGGGCGCTCACTCACCGGCCAGCCCAGCTCGGTTGCAGCGCGCCAGCTTTGCGCCCGCGCCACGCCGGCAACCCCGGCGCTATCTAAGCGCGGGGTACACAGCACGCCATCCAGTAGCACCCACACATTGCTCATCACCCCTTCGATCAGCAAGTCATCACGATCAAAAAGCAAGCCTTCGTAAATGGCCGGGTCCTGCCATTCGCGGCGGGCCAGCACACTCTCAAGTCGATTCAGGTGTTTGATGCCAGCCAAGGCTGGCTGCCAGCTGGCGCGAGTGGTGCAACTGCGCACCGCCACACCGACCTGCGCGTATTCAGCTGGGTAAGTCGGCAAAGGGCCGAGCTGGACAATGCGGTTCGGGGTTAAATCCGCGGGCGCGGCATAGCCACGAGCGCTCTCGCCCCGGGTGAGGATAATTTTCGCGGTTGCATCTTGCGGGCCCTCGGCCAGTAATTGCAGCAACTCTGCGCGCAGCAAAGACGCGGGCGGGCATGCAATTCCAAGGCAACCCGCATCGGCCGCCAGCTTGGCCATCTGCTCGGCCCACCAGCAGGGTTGGCCTGCTATGACTTTAATAGTGCGAAAAACGCCGTCGCCATATTGCAGGCCGCGATCGGCCAGATGAATGTGCTCGGCTGGCTGACCATTGAGCAAACGCCGCAGCATGGTTTTATCCTTCAACGCCGAGGGCGCGTAATAACCCGCGGGCTTTGTGGCGGGTTTCCAGTAATTCGCGCTGCGGATCGGAATCCGCCACAATGCCGGCGCCACAGCGGAAATATAATTGCTGGCCGCGCTGGATAAAGGTACGAATCAGGATATTCAAATCCATACTGCCATCGCGATTGATATAGCCGAGCGAGCCGGTGTAACCCAGCCGTGGCCGATCTTCCAGCTCGCGAATAATCTGCATGCAGCGCACTTTGGGGCAGCCTGTAATCGTGCCGCCGGGGAATAGCGCGCGCAAAACATCTGCCGCAGTTATACCCGCCCGGGTATAGGCCCGGATATTAGATTCGATATGGTGTACAAAGGCATACGTCTCAACCGCCATCAGCTCATCGACTTTCACGCTGCCAGGTACGGCGATCCGCCCCAGATCATTGCGCTCCAGATCCACCAGCATAATGTGCTCGGCACGCTCTTTGGGGGTATTGAGGAGTTTCTCTTTCAGCCGCGCATCTTCCTGCGGATCGGGCGAGCGGGCAAAGGTGCCGGCAATGGGTCGCGTTTGCACCACGCCGTCGCGCACACTTACCAGCCGCTCGGGCGAGCTGCTGACAATCTGCGTCGTACCTAAATTCAAATACGCCGAAAATGGTGCCGGATTGGCCACACGCAAATGCGCAAACACATCCAGCGGCTCGCCGGCGGCCAGCGTAACATCCCAGCCGCGCGAGAGGTTCACCTGGAACACATCGCCGTCATAGATATATTGCTTGGCCCGCTCGGCACCGCGGACAAACGCCTCGGGCGCGTCTTCGCTAATCGCGGCAATCTGTAAAGGCTGGGTTTGCCAAGCCTGAGCGCTGACAAGCAAGGCTTGCAACTGCGCTAATTGCGCAGGTGTTTCGGCGATCAGCGTAGCGCGCTGAGTTTCCCGCTCGATCAGCACCGCCGCCGGGCAACGCAGCAAAGCGCCCAATGGCGTGGCGGCAAAAGCCTCGCCGGCGCTGGCGTACTCACGCGTGGGCACGGTTGGCTCGAAGGTTTCCAATAATTCATAGCCGGCGTAGAGCAACCAGCCACCATGAAACGGCCATGGGCTTTGCTCCACGGGGGCGGTGGGCAAGGCCGCCAAGTCGGCCACCAGCTGCGCGCCTTCATCGGCGGCATACAGCCGCTGGCTTTGCGGTAAAGCCGGCAGAATATCCCAGCCCTGGGTGCGGGCTGATTGCAAAATAGCCGGAAACGCCTGCGGGTGGCTGGCCACCAGCGCCTGCAAATCGGGCACCTGATCAAGAGGGGAAGTGTAAACAGCGTGCATGCGCGCATTGTAATGGCAAAGCGGCGCGCGGACGATACGGATCTTCCGCGTGGCAACAGCGTAACCTGCGCCCAAGACATGCGCAGGGGCTTGCGAAAGCGCCCGCTCGCCACCACACTCCCATCATCTGTGCTAACTCTGGAGCGCCCGATGCCACTCAGATTCGCCCTTTTCGCCTGCCTGCTCGCCCCAAGCCTCTGGGCCGCCGAGCCAGCGCCGGTGCGCAGCGTGCCGCAATTGGCACTCGAGCGCTACGCAGGCCAGTGGTATGAAATTGCCAAACTGCCGATGTTTTTTCAGCGCCAATGTGTGAGCAACACCACGGCCAATTACAGCTTAAACCCCGATGGCTCGATCAAGGTGGTCAATCGTTGTCGCAAAGAAGACGGCAGCGAAATCGATGCCACCGGCCGCGCCACCGTAGTGCCCGGTAGCCAAAATGCCCAGCTGGAGGTGAGTTTCTTCTGGCCATTTAAGGCCGACTATTGGGTGATTGGCTTGGCGAATGATTATCGCTGGGCGGTGGTGGGCCAGCCATCGCGTAAATACTTGTGGATCTTAGCGCGCACCCCGCAACTGAGCGAAGCTGATCTGCAAGCTGCGCAACAGATCGCGGTGAGCCAAGGCTATGATTTACGCGAATTAAGCTACACCCCACAAACCAAAGGTATAGCCACCGAAAGCACAAAATAAGAGGATCAGTGAGCAATACATAACCCAGGTATTGCTCACCCAGCGAGTCGATCGCCCTAGCTGGCCGCCTTAGGCGGCCTGCCGATCGAGTGCATCAGCGGTATTGAGTAGTGATTCCATCGCGCGCTCGAACAGCGGCGCTTGCTCCAGCCAGCGGGCCCGGCCCGTTTTGAGCAGACGCTTAAACACATTCACGCCCAGAATCGATGGCGGCGCATCATCGCCCAAGCGCAATAGCAAGCGGGTTTCGTTCGGGCTCATCCAGCACAGCTGGGCGGGGCGCAGTTGCCCGGTTAGATTGATTTCCAGCGGCACCCCATCCCGCAGGCGGGCAAACAGCGCTTCGTTGCTCAGCTCTTCCGGCTCATTGGCCGCAATAGTGCCCTGCACTACCGAGGCCAGCGCGGCCTCGGCCGCCTGATCCATAAAGCCGATTTCAGCTTTCAGCTCGGCAATGGCCTGATCGAGCAAGACCGGATTCACCTGTTCCAGCTCTTGGCTCGGCGCAGCATCTTGCGGGTCTTTTGCCTGCTCGCTGATGTAGTCGGCCATCTGCGCGCGCAACTGCGCCATCGAGGGCACTTCCAGCGCGGTGCTTAAAGTGCCGGCAATCGCGGCGCGATGGGCATCGATCAGATAGCTTTTAAAGCTTTGTTGCTGCGCGGTCGACCACGGGGTGAGTTTTAAGCCTTCACTCAAAACGCCGATCAGCCGTGGAATCATGCCCAGCAGTTGCTGCCGGTCTTCGCGCTCGATTTTCGGCGCGATGCTCCAGAGTAATTCCGGCACAAAAATCCGAAAGCGCAATGCTTGCACTTCATCGGTGCGCTCCGCATGCTCGATCGCATACGGCCACAGATTGATCAGAAAATCCTGCAATAGCGCATCAAGGGTAAAGGGTGCCAGCGCTTGCGCAGTTTGCGCGGTGATACGGGCGTAGCGCAGGGTGCGGCTTTCGGCGTTTTCAATGGCCTGACTGGCGCGTTGGGCGGCATCGTCCAGCGCACGCAATTCGCGGGCGATGAATAGATCCAGCTCATCCAGCATGCGCGCAAATAGCTCAACGCTTTCATCATCATTGCCCAACAGCGCTTCGATAATGCGGCGAATTTCGCCGGTAATCCGCTCGGCCTTGGGGTCGAGCTGCTGCAAGCCCTGAGCAATCGAGCCAATGCGATTAACGAGCAAGCGGGCCGGGTGGTGTTTTTGCGAAAACAGCGCCGGGTCTTGCAGCGCCGTTTTCAGCACCAGCCATTGCAAGCGCCCCAGCTGGGCGCGGATTTCGGCCGGCACTTGGCTATCGCGCAAAATAAACTCAAACAGCATCCCTACCACATCAATAATCATCTGCTCATTGATGTCTTGAGTGGCTTCGGTGAGCTCAGTGCGTTGTTCCAGAATCAGATTGCGCACCTGACCCTGCGCATCCAGCGGCGCCTCTTCGGCTTGTCCATGCCGCAGCTGGCTAATTGCCGAATCCAGCGTAGCACTGACTACCTGCCGGCCTTGCTGCATTGGCATATTCCCTGCCAGCAACTGCCGAATCGAACTACCGATTTGTCGCACCGAGCCCAACCAGCCCGCCACCACCCGGCCAGCTTGCGCCGCCAGATCTTGCCCGGGTGAATAGGCCGGCTCTTCATGCGGATACAGGGCATGCTGGCGCATCATGTCCGACCATTGCTCCAGCCGGGCACTGGCCCAAGCCCCGGTTTGCACCGGCGCCGATTCGTTGGGTGGCAAATAGCTGCCATCCATTTGCGAAACAGGCCCACTGGCAAAGCCATTGGCTTGGCTGGTGTCGACCTCAGTGCCGTGATCAAGCCGTGGGGCGGCATCAGCCTGTAGATCGGCATTCGTCATATGCCGCATCTGCTGCGGATCGGGTAGCTGGCGCACTTTGAGTTGCAGCTGTGCGGCAATACCATGCGCCGCCAGCAGCTCATTGAGCCCGGCGTAAAGTTCTGCCACATGCTTTAGCAGCTGCTCGGCGATGGTATCGCACAGCGGCTCTTGTAATTCGGGCTCAATGTGTAATTGCTCCAGCGCGCGAGTGAGCGAGCGGGATAATAGATAGGGACGGAACGGATTTTCGCGCTCATTGATGTCATCCTGCCCAAACAGGATGGCCATGCGGATATTCAGATCACGCAGCTGCTCTTCGGCCGCGTTGCGCAGGCGGGTGGTGAGTTCATCGATTTTGAGCTCGCCATCAAATTCGCCCGCATCCACCAGCGACAAACTGGCGCTGGCAAACGAAGCGCTGAAGGATGGTCGGAAAGTGCTGTAGGCTGTTTGAAAACTGCGGTTCAGCAATTGCTCCAGCCCATCGGCCAGCTCGGTTTTCCATCCCACCTCACGCGTCATCACTGCGGCGCGGGCGTCGAGCATTTTGCGCTGCTCGCTCAAACTGGTGGCGCGATCCGCTTTGATAAACAGCGCATCGGCCGTCTGCGTCAGCATATCGGGCAAGAGTAAACCGTAGGCGCGTAAAAAAGCCGCGCGCGTAGCGGTTAAGAGTTCATTCCTATCCATACCTATCCATTTTTTGCGCAGCGAAACGAGGATGGGGCAGCCCCGTATTTTGTGTTGTAGCCCGTTTCACTGATTTTCTTGTCATTTTTTGAGTGCGCCAAGATTGTAAGGAATCCAGATTGCAACTTGCATGTATTGCACGCACTAACCGACCAATGGTATTCGACCATAGGCTGAACGGCAGGGCAATAAAAAAGCCGCTCAAAATGAGCGGCTTATTGGCAATGATACCAAGCTGATGCGGGAATCAGATTTTGCGGAACACCAGCGTACCGTTGGTACCACCAAAACCAAAGCTATTCGAGATGGCGACATCAATCTTCATCTCGCGGGCGGTATTGGCGCAATAGTCCAGATCGCAACCGGCTTCGAGGTCTTGCTCGAAAATATTGATGGTAGGTGGCGATACCTGGTGATGCAAGGCCAGGATCGAATACAAGGCCTCAACCCCGCCTGCCCCGCCCAACAAGTGGCCAGTCATGGATTTGGTTGAGTTCACCACCACGTTTTTGGCGTGATCACCCAGCGCAATCTTCAGCGCATTGGTTTCGTTCGCGTCACCCAGTGGCGTTGAAGTGCCGTGTGCATTCACATAATCCACATCGGTGGCGTTCAGGCCAGCATCACGCAGGGCGTTTTGTACGCCGCGCGCCGGGCCATCCGCATTCGGTGCGGTAATGTGGTGCGCATCCGAGCTCATGCCAAAGCCAACCAGCTCGGCATAAATTTTCGCGCCACGTTTTTTCGCGTGCTCGTATTCTTCCAGCACCAATACGCCAGCGCCCTCGCCCATCACGAAACCATCGCGGCCTTTATCCCATGGACGTGATGCCGTTGCCGGATCATCGTTGCGCGTTGACAGCGCTTTCATGGCGGCGAAACCACCGATCCCCAGCTTAGAGATCGCGCCTTCCGCACCACCGGCCACCATCACGTCAGCATCACCGTACTGGATCATCCGCATTGAATCACCGATACAATGCGCGCCGGTGGTACACGCCGAAACGATACCGTAGCTCGGGCCTTGATAGCCTTTGATGATCGATACGTGGCCGGCAATCAGATTCACCAGCGAGCCGGGAATGAAGAACGGGCCAATTTTACGCGGGCCGCCGTGCACAACGTCCACGCCTGTGTTTTCAATCAGGGGCAGACCACCAATGCCGGAACCGATATTGACACCGACCCGGGTTTTGTCCAGATTGGCCACGTCATCCAAGCCCGCGTCGGCCACGGCCTGCAAGGCAGCGGCGATACCGTAATGAATAAACACGTCCATGCGACGTGCATCTTTCGGGCTGATGTACTGACCAATATCGAAATCTTTCACTTCACCAGCGATCTGACACGCCAGATCGCTCGCATCAAAACGAGTGATCATGCCGATGCCGGATTTGCCGGCCAGCAGGTTGGCCCAACCCGTAGCAACATCATTGCCGACGGGGGACACTTGACCCAAACCGGTAACAACTACTCTGCGTTTAGACACGTGGGGGTACTCCGCTTAGGTTTGCCGGGCTTGCCGGCTAACACAGAATGCTGATCGCGCCAGCCAAGGCTGGTTCAAACAGCTGTTTCTGCGCCAGATAAAATAAAACCCCCGCTACGGCTAACCATAGCGGAGGTCTGGAATCACCGAGATTACTTGTTCAGGTGGGCGTTAACGTAGTCAACGGCTTGTTGAACAGTAGTGATTTTCTCAGCGTCCTCGTCAGGGATCTCGCACTCGAACTCTTCTTCGAGGGCCATAACGAGTTCAACGGTGTCGAGTGAGTCGGCGCCGAGGTCGTTTACGAATGAAGAATCAATCTTAACGTCAGTTTCAGGCACGCCCAGTTGCTCAGCAACAATCTTCTTCACGCGCTGTTCGATGTTTTCCATGGATTTAGTTCCCAAGCCTTAATTAGCTTAATTCAGAAAAATGCGTTCGCATTCTACCAAAAATTTGGCGCTGCAAACAGTTACAAGGTGCAATAAGTCGCAAATTTACCTGTTTTCCGGCAAACGTGCTACCGCAGTTGCGGTTATTTTAGTTGCACTTCATCGGCTTAAACCGCAAACGGAGGCGATTCTAACCGATTAATTCATAAACATCCCACCATTTACGTGAATGGTGTTGCCGGTGATGTACGCTGCCTTGTCCGAGGCCAGGAAGCCCACGGCATCGGCGA
Organism: Chitinibacter sp. ZOR0017; assembly: GCF_000799095.1. Lineage (NCBI taxonomy): Bacteria > Pseudomonadati > Pseudomonadota > Betaproteobacteria > Neisseriales > Chitinibacteraceae > Chitinibacter > Chitinibacter sp. ZOR0017. The sequence continues at coordinate 41,947 of NZ_JTLG01000018.1, forward strand.
TGTCTTGCGCGTCGCCCAAGCGGCCCAGCGCAATATTGGCAATCAGATGCGCTTTTTGCTCGTCCGGCAGACCACGGGTCATGTCGGTGTCGATAAAGCCTGGCGCCACCGCATTCACCGTCACACCACGGCTACCGATTTCTTTAGCCAACGACTTAGTAAAGCCAAACAGCGCGGCTTTGGCGGCGGAATAGTTGGTTTGCCCAGCATTCCCGGTTGCACCAACGACTGAAGCGATATTGATAATCCGGCCCCAGCGCGCCTTCATCATATTGCGCATCACGGCTTTGGATAATTTGTACACCGGCTTCAGATTGGTATCCATGATGGCATCCCACTCTTCGTCTTTCATGCGCATCAGGAGGTTATCACGGGTGATCCCGGCGTTATTGACCAAGATCGCAATCGCCCCGAATTCTTTTTCGATGTCGGCCACGATGGCGTCACAGGCGCCCTCTTCGGTCACATTCAGGCGTTTACCCGCGCCGGTCGCGCCGGCTTCTTTCAGGTAGGCGCTGATGGCTTCTGCGCCACTATCGCTGGTGGCCGTACCCACCACAATTGCGCCCATCCGAGCCAGTTCCAGCGCAATGGCTTGGCCGATCCCGCGTGAGGCACCTGTCACCAGCGCCACTTTACCTTGCAAACTCATCTTTAACTCCCTATTGGGGGTATTACTCTACAGACCAATTATTTCAATCCATGCAGAGCAATACCCTAAGTATTATTCAGCGCTCAGCAAAGCATCCAGCGCAACACCATCCACCAAGGCTACCGAGTTAAGCTCTGGAGCGATCCGTTTATTCAGGCCCACCAGTACTTTACCCGGGCCGCATTCTGCCACCAGATCAACGCCGTCGGCGACCATTTTCTGCACCGTTTCGACCCAGCGCACCGGCTGATACAGCTGACGCACCAGCGCATCACGAATCTGCTCCGGATTGCTGTAGCTCGCCACATCCGCGTTGTGCAACACCGGAATCACCGGCGCTTGCAACTCGATGGTGGCCAATTTTGCTGCCAGCTTCGCGGCGGCCGGGCGCATCAGATCACAATGCGAAGGCACCGATACCGGCAACAGCAGCGCACGTTTAGCACCGCGGGCTTTACACGCCTCGCAGGCGCGCTCAACTGCCGCTTTATGCCCGGCAATCACCACTTGGCCAGGTGAGTTGAAATTCACCGCCTGCACCACTTCACCCTGCGCGCTTTCCGCACATGCGGCGATGATGTCAGCGTCGGCCAGATTCAAAATCGCCGCCATCGCGCCGGTACCCGCTGGCACGGCTTCTTGCATGGCTTCGGCCCGCAGGCGCACCAGTTCCAGCGCGTCACCAAAACTCAGGACTTCAGCTGCCACCAGCGCGCTGTATTCGCCCAAGCTATGCCCGGCCAGGACGGCGGGCTGTGCGCCACCACGGGCCTGATAGGCACGCCATACGGCCACACCCGCGGCCAGCATCACCGGTTGGGTATTCACAGTAGCGTTCAGCGCTTCGGCCGGGCCGTCGCTCACCATGGCCCACAAATCTTGCCCCAGCACGCTGGAAGCTTCATCAAATGTGGCTTTCACAATCGGCATTTCTGCCCAGCCGGCCATCATGCCGACAGCTTGCGAACCCTGACCCGGAAAAACAAAAGCCAATGACATCGCTCACTCCTTGGTTGTGGCGGGCTAACCCACCCTAAAACAATTGTTTGAAACCCAATAAAAACGGCGCTGATGGCGCCGTTGGATTTAGTACTTGGCCAGAATAGCGCCCCAGGCAAACCCGCCGCCAATCCCTTCCATTAAGAGGGTTTGGCCGCGCTGGATTTTGCCAGTGCGGATACCATGATCCAGTGCCAGCGGAATCGAAGCCGCCGAGGTATTGCCTTGCTGAGCCAGCGTAACAATCACATTGTCCATGCTCATGCCCAGATGCTTGGCAGTGGATTCGATAATGCGCACATTGGCTTGGTGCGGCACCAGCCAATCGATATCGCTCTTTTGCAAGCCCGCCTCAGCCAGCGTAGCCTCGGCCACATCGGCCAGCGCCCGCACGGCAAATTTGAAGACGGCATTGCCTTCCATATAGATCCACGGCTCACCATCGAGCACGCCTTGTTTCGGGCGCGCCGCGGTTTTCAGGATGCCGTTATATCGGCCATCAGCGTGCAGCTTGGTCGCCAGAATGCCGGGCTCAGCAGACGCCGTGAGCACCACCGCGCCCGCGCCATCGCCAAACAAAATGCAGGTAGCGCGATCTTGCCAGTTGATCAGATTAGAGAGCTTTTCGGCCCCCACTACCACCGCGCATTTAGCCGCGCCGCTTTTGATCATGGCATTGGCCGTGGTCAGGGCATAGGCAAACCCCGCGCAGACCGCCTGCACATCAAAGGCCGGAAAGCCGTGCAGACCGAGTTTGTCCTGCAACAGACATGCCGTCGATGGGAAAATATTATCCGGCGTGGTGGTGGCTACGATCAGCAGATCGATGTCTTCCCGTGCGATGCCAGCGCTTTCGATGGCCCGCTCCACGGCGATCAGAGCCAGATCGGAAGTTAACTGATCATCCGCTGCGATATGGCGGGCCGAAATCCCGGTCCGGCTCACAATCCACTCATCGCTGGTGTCCACCGACTGCGCCAGCTCGTGGTTGGTGAGGATGCGTTCTGGCAGGTACGAGCCCGTGCCGGCTATGCGGGAATAAATCACAACGCCCCCTTGGCTTTATGCGTTCGGAACAGCCGCATCTGCGGCTTGAAGGTGCTGCAGCTCTTGCTGCACCTGATCGGTAATACGCTGAATCAGACCGGCGCGGGCTTCCTCAACGGCCTGAGCCAGCGCCCAGTAAAATGCCACTGAATCGGCACCGCCGTGGCTTTTCACCACGATGCCGCGCAAACCCAGAAAGGACGCGCCGTTATAGCGACGCGGATCGAGCTTGCGTTTAAATCCTTTCAATACCGGCATGGCCACCATGGCCATCAGCTTGCTGAGCCAGCTGCGGCTAAATTCGGCTTTCAGATAGGTACTGAACATTTGCGCCACGCCTTCAGAAGCCTTGAGCGTGATATTGCCGGTAAAGCCATCACAGGCCACTACATCCACGGTGCCCTTGTAGATGTCATTGCCTTCAACATAACCGGCAAAATTCAACCGGGTTTGTCGCAATAGCTCGGTGGCGGCCTTCACCACTTCATTGCCCTTGATGTCTTCCGAGCCAACATTCAAGAGGCCTACCGTTGGGCTAGCGCTTTGCTTGATCGCGCCATACATGGCTGAGCCCATGATCGCAAACTGCGTCAGCTGCTCTGGCGACGAATCGACATTCGCGCCCAGATCCAGCATCAGCGTTTCACTGCCTTTCATGGTCGGCATCAGGCTGGCAATCGCCGGACGATCAATCCCCGGAATAGTCTTGAGCACAAAGCGCGCCGTGGCCATCAAGGCGCCGGTATTGCCAGCGGACACGCACGCATTGGCCTCACCCGATTTCACCAGATTGATCGCCACGCGCATCGACGAGTCTTTTTTGTTTTTCATGGCTAGCTGCGGCGATTCATCCATCGCCACGACTTCGGATGCCGGATGAATGCGCAGGCGCGGCCCCACTTCGACCTTGTGCGCGGTCAGCTCGGCGGCCAGCGCATCCGGCAGGCCCACCAACACGATATTCACATCGGGGTTATCGCGCAAAAAACGCAAGGCGGCCGGCACGGTAACATGCGTTCCGTGATCGCCACCCATGGCATCTACTGCAACGGTAATGTCCATCTGAAATCCCACCCAGCCTGACGCTACGCCCGACCGGAAAATACCAAGAAAAACCAGCGCCGAGGCTTTCCGCAGGGAAAAACTCAGGCTGGACTGGCTGCCTCATCATGACATGGGCGCACCAGTGTACTCGCTTGTGCTTGTAAAACGACGAACGGCGCAAGCGAGAGGTCTCACTTGCGCCGCTAGGCTAAGCAAAGCTTAGAGAGGCAATCAAAGCCGCGAATTACTCGCCTTTAGCCTTGATTACGCGACGGCCTTTGTAGAAGCCGTTTGGAGAAATGTGGTGTGGGCGATGAACTTCGCCAGTTGCTGGATCAACAGATACAGCTGGAGCTGACAGGAAGTCGTGAGCGCGGTGCATACCACGTTTAGAAGGTGATTTTTTATTCTGTTGAACGGCCATGTTAATACTCCTTAATACTCAGTTGTCATTCCGCTTTCCTGGTTTTCAACTGAGCCAGGACTGCAAACGGATTCGGTTTATCGCTCGCCAATTTGGCCAGCGCGTCTTTGTCACTGCATTGCGTATGCGTGGGCGCAATCGGCAAGGCCAGCAAGATTTCGTCTTCGACCAACGCCTCAATATCCAGCGCTGGATCAATCAGCATACCTTCCAGGTCTTCATCGATGGCTTCCGCCTCGTCGATGTCCGCCTCGCTGGTAAACTGAGTCAGTACGGTCTCGCTATGCAGCGGCCACGGCACCCCGGTCAGACAGCGTTGGCAGACCAACTGCAAATCACCTGTTACTTCCAAATAAAGCCACAAGCGTTGCAATCGATCCACGCCGCCTTCGATATGCCAGTGCACTTCACCTGACGTATCGGCCAGCTGATCGTGAAGGCGGGAAAGCTGGGCAAGTGGTATCGAACCCTTGAGTTCTTTAGCTTCTTGCGCAAATTCCGCGCTATGAATCACAGTCATCTTGGCTGCCGCGTAGAACCGGAAACCGCGCATGATATAATGCGCACCTACCCGTGTCAATTGCGCGTCGACCGCAAAAGGTGAACATTTCTTATGCAAAAACAAGCCCATCCTGCGCCCCGGCTGGTTCTGGCCTCGACCTCGGTCTACCGCAAGGAGTTACTCAGCCGTTTGGGCGTGCCCTTTGAGGTGGCCGCGCCCGAAGTGGATGAAACCCCGCTGCCCGGCGAAACCGCCGCCCAAACCAGCGAGCGGCTGGCCATTGCCAAAGCGCAAGCCCTGGCCGCAAGCTTTCCCGCCAGCCTGATTATCGGCTCTGACCAAGTGGCGCTACTGAATGGCGAGCAACTGGGCAAGCCCGGCACGCACGCGCGGGCCGTGGCGCAATTGCAAGCCATGCGCGGGCAAAGCATTGATTTTCATACGGCCTTGGCCCTGCATAACACCGCCACAGGCCAAACCCAGAGCGTGGTCGACATCACTCGCGTCACCATGCGCAATTATACCGACGCGCAGATTGAAAGTTATTTACAGCGCGAACAGCCGTACAACTGCGCCGGCAGCGCCAAAACCGAAGGCCTGGGCGTGGTGATGATTGCCAGCATCGAAGGCCGCGATCCGGCTGCCATCATCGGCCTGCCGCTGATCGAGCTGGTGAGCATGCTGAACGCCGAGCAGTTCGCCCTTCTTTAACCCCCAGGGTATTGCTCTGCAAGCAATATGAATCAATACCCACAGGGCAATACCCTTTAGCCAAGCGAAACCATCATGGCCGGCACCCTTTATTTAATTCCTGTACCGCTGGGCGGCGACACCCTTGAGCACATTCTGCCGCCCGAGGTAATCCACATCGCCCGTACGCTGACGCATTTTGTGGTGGAAAACGCCAAAACCACCCGCGCGCATCTGAAGCTATTTGGCACCCCGCATGAATTACGCAGCCTGAGCATGGCCGAGCTCTCGGAGCACACCAAGCCACAGGAAGTCAGCGCCCTGCTGCAACCGCTGCTCGATGGCCACGATGTGGGTCTACTCTCCGAAGCGGGCTGCCCCGGCGTGGCCGACCCGGGCGCGCGCCTGGTGCAATTGGCGCATCAACGCGGTGTACGCGTGATGCCACTGGTCGGGCCATCGTCCTTGCTGCTGGCGCTAATGGGCTCGGGCGCCAATGGGCAGAAATTTCGCTTCAACGGCTATTTGCCGGCCGATGCCGGCCAGCGCCTGCAAACCATCCGCCAGCTGGAAACCATTTCCGCCAAAGAAGGCCAGGCCGAGCTCTTTATCGAAACGCCCTACCGCAACCCGGCGCTCTTTAGCGCACTGCGCGACACCCTCAAGCCCGGCACCCGGCTCACCGTGGCCTGCGATCTCACCTTGCCCAGCCAGGAGATCCTCACGCTGGATATCGCCAGCTGGAAAAAACGCCCCGAGCCGCAACTGAATAAGCGGCCAACGGTGTTTATTCTTCAGGCCTAAGCAAGCTGTAGCTGCGGCAGCATCGCCTGCCGCGGCGCGGATGTGAATATGTCCGCGCCAAGCTGAGCCGCAGCCATTAAGCTGGCGCGCTCAGGAGAATCATCATGCCCAAACACCCTTTTCCGCTCATCCCAGCCAGCGCTTGCGCGCTGCTATTTCTGGCCTTGATTGCTTTTTACCCGCAACTGGCATGGCTGGATGCGGCCGTCGGCCAAGCCCTCTATGGCGGTCACGCCGTAACGATTAGCGCGGCGCGCGGCTTGCAAGCCTTGGGCAGTGGCTGGGGTGTAGCCGCACTGGGCGCAGCGGCCGCGCTGGGCTTAATCCGCCATTGGCGTGATCGGCCAGCGGCGTGGGGTTTGCTGGCGGCGCTGGTGGCCTGTGGCGCCAGCAACCAACTGGCCAAGCTGTGGCTGGCCCGCCCCCGGCCGGAATGGGGGCCGCTACTGGCGCAGGCCAGTGGCTATTCGCTCCCCAGCGGGCACGCCATGGCCGCCTGCACCTTGGCCGCCGTGCTGGCCAGCATTGCCAGCCGGCATCGCCCCGCCAAACAAGCGCTGTGGTGGAGCCTGGCGGCAACCTGGGTTTTGGCCAGCTGCCTGGCCCGATTGGTACTGGGCGTGCACTACTTCACGGATCTAGTGGCCGGCGTGGCGCTTGCCAGCCTGGTGGTGCTGGGCTTTCGGCAATTTTATCTACAACAGGAACGGGGTATCTCGCTGTAGGCTTAGTGTTCAAAGCGATAGCGCTCAATACCCTGCTGCAGCTCACCACCTAGGCTGCTGAGATCCTGCCCGATGCTACGCATCGTGCTTACCCGCTCCATGCCATCGGCCAGTATCGCAAACAAGCCTTCCAACGCCTGCCGCTGCTCGTCCACACTGGCCAGCTGCGCCGCGATTTCGGCGGCAATTTGCCGGGTGGAAGCGCTGGTCTGCTCGGCGCTGCCGCTAATGGCCTGAATACGCTCAGTGGTCTGCGCCATTTGCGCCAAACCGGTTTGAGTGCTGGCCATAATCTGGCCCATGGCTTGCTGATTGGCCTCGATCAACTTGGCCAACCCCTGAATAATCAAATTGATTTCGTGGGTAGCTTCGCCAGTACGCTGGGCGAGCTTGCGCACTTCGTCGGCCACCACGGCAAAACCGCGCCCTTGCTCGCCCGCGCGGGCGGCCTCAATCGCGGCATTGAGCGCAAGTAAATTAGTCTGCTCGGAAATCTCGCTAATCGTGCCGGTAATGGCATGAATTTGCTGCCCCGCAGCGGCCAGCTGCACCACTTTATCGCTGGCCGCCGTGGCCTGCCCGGCAATGCTTTGCATTTCGGCTTCGCAGCTCATCACCGCCTGCAAGCCCTGCGCCGCCTGGCCGGCGGTGGCTTCCACCTGCTGCAGAATTTGCACCGATAATTGCTCCACTTGCAGCGAATTATCATTCAGCTGCTCGGTTACGGCGGTGACGGTATTGGCGCGCTGCTGGCGCGCCTCGCTAGCCGCCAGAATGCCATCGCCGGCTTGCGTCATCTCGCTCGCGGCCTGCCGCACGCCCTGCGCCAGCCGAAATAACAGCCGCATTTGCGTCGTGAGCTGCTGTTGCAACACGACCAAGCTAGCTAACACACTATGCTGATCCTGCCCGCGCAAGGCCGGCGGCGCGGGGCGTAATTCACCTTGCGCCAATTGCTGCGCCAACCCTTTGGCCTGCAAAGGATCGCCACCCAAACGCTGCAACATTTCGCCATACAGCAACCACAGCAAGCCCGTCATCAGTAGCAAGCCCACGAGCCCCAGCCCCAGCAAGACCTGATCGGCAGTCTGCACCGCTGCACGCAGTTGGCTGGCCGTTTCGCCAGCAAATTCATTGCCCTGCTTCACCACCGCATCAATACCGCGCCGATGCTGATCGTAAATGTTTTCCAGCCGATCCAGCGCGGCCAGCATCGCCGCCTCATCACCGGCTTTGGCGGCAGGCCAAAGCTGGCTGTGCTGCAGTTGCCAGAATTGCTCTCCCGCCGTTTTCGGCGCCCCAAGCAAAGCATTACGCAAAGTGGAATTAAAGCCTTCCTGCTCAGCCCAATAGCGGTTGCGGGTCTGGTATTCGCCCTCTAGCCGCAGCAAGGTCGCCAGCAGCGCATCGCGCTCGGCGGCGGGCGCACGCATCAGCTGATGGCTCACCAGCATGGCCTCCACCACATACAGCGGTGGCGGCAAAATATCGGCGACCACATCCTTGCCCAAGCCCATCCGATCAGCGGCCGCCGCCGTGCTATGCAATGTGCGATAAGCCATGCCGCTGAGCACCAACACCAGCACCAGCGACAAGGTCAAAATCAGCGCCAGAAAGCGCCGCAGGCTAAGTCGAGCCAACATGAATTCACTCCCACCTTGCAGTTTGACGGCGTACGTCAGAAAGACCCCATGCAGAGTGTGGTAGTGCACTGCAACAGCAGTGTCAAATTCGTCCGCGCGCGGCCGGCACTAGCTCGAAAGCTCCGGCCACAGCGGCAGAGTATAGCCCTGCGGCACTTCGCGCTCGGCATAGCGCACACCTAAACCCAGCAAACGCACGGGCTTGGCGCCGCGTGTCCAGGCTTGCTGCAGCAATTGCGCGTACAGCGCCGGCGTGGGCTGCGGCTGGATGCATTCCATGGTGGTTTGGGTGAAGTCGTGAAATTTGATTTTCACAAAGGCCTTATGGGGGGTATCGGCCTGTGATCGGCTCTGGCGCTGGCTAAAATCAGCATACAGGGTGGGTATTTGTGCCAAACACGCAGCCAGATCGGGCAAATCCTGCGCGTAGGTGTGCTCCACCGATAATGATTTGCGCTGTTCGCGCACCGCCACCGGCCGCTCATCCTGCCCGCGCGCCTGCCAGTACAGCGCCTCACCCAGCCGCCCCAACACCCGTACCAGCTCGGCCTGCGGCCAGGCCTGCACATCGGCACAGGTATTGAGCCCCAGCTGGCTTAAGCGCGCGGCAGTGACCTTGCCAATGCCCCAGAGCTTGCCCACCGGCAAGCTGGGCATAAAGTCGGCGACATCCTCGGGGGTAATCACAAACTGGCCATTGGGTTTGCGCCAATCACTGGCGATTTTGGCCAAGAGTTTATTTGGCGCGATCCCGGCGCTAGCGGTGATGCCCACTTCGGCCTCGATCCGCGCGCGGATTTCCTGCGCCATCAACGTGGCGCTGCCCTGACAATGACTGAGCCCGGTCACATCAAGATAGGCCTCATCCAGCGACAGCGGCTCAATGCGCTCGGTGTAGTCACGAAAAATCGCCTGCACCTGCTGTGAAGCGGCCTTATAGCGGGCAAAATCGTGCGGCAGCAGCACCAGCTGCGGGCACAACCGCAAAGCCGTACGGGTCGGCATGGCCGAATGCACACCAAAGCGGCGGGCAGGATAATTGCAGGTGGAGATCACCCCGCGCTGCTCGGGCGCGCCGCCAATCGCAATCGGCTGGCTGCGTAATTCGGGCCGGTCGCGCATTTCCACCGCCGCGTAAAAGCAATCGCAGTCGATATGAATGATTTTGCGCACACCCGCCTCCGCGGCCAAAAACCAAAGTGTACGATCGTTCACCTTATTGGGCAAGCCATGCTGCCGCTGATCAGCCCAGCGGGCACCCAGCCGCCCCGGGTGCGTCCAAGCTATTGATAATACAAGTGCTGCTGTTTGCCGGAGTGGATCATGGCTTCCTCAATATCCCCGCTTAGCTTGAATACCAGTGCCGCCCAGATCGAACGCGGGCGGGTCAATGTCCGCGTAGCCACCGCCACTACGCCACAGGAAAAAGTCGACCTCCGCGGCGAAAGCCCCAGCGCGCCGCTCACCTACAGCAATCCGAAAAACCCACGCATTGTGCCGCCCGATTTAGAAACCCTACTCACCGAATCGGCACGCAAAGTGGATGAAATGCTCAATCTGATTCGCCCGCTGGTCGAGCAGCAGGGCTTGCAGATGAATCTGGTGGCCAGCGGCCAGCAGCGCCTGCAAGTAGATCAGGACACCATCGATGCAGCCAAAGCGGCGATTGGTGAAGATGGTGAATTCGGAGTGCGCAAAGTCGCCGAGCGGATTTTAAGCTTTGCCAAATTTGCGATGGGTGATGATCCAGCCCAGCTGGATAAAATCGAAGCCGCTGTCGCCGATGGCTTTGCAGCCGCCAAGCAGGCGCTGGGCGGTACGCTACCCGAGATTAGCGAGCAAACCTTCCAAACCATCAAAGATGAATTTGCCCGCTGGCGCAGCGAAGGTATTCCAGCCGGCGATACCGTGAGCTTACCCCGCGCCAGTAGCGATACCCCTGCCAGTACCAGCCCCAACACCATCCAAACCAAGGCTTAGCAAGCGATACCCCAGAGCAAAACAGGCCGCCATGGCGGCCTGTTTGGTTTGATGCTGTCCGCGGCTGATGGAAAGCCACGGCAGCTGAATCAGCGACAGATGATTGGCTGCGAATGACTCCGTTGCAATCGATCAACGGCGCGAAGCCATTAGCGCAACTTGCGCCAACCAAGGCGTAGAGACTCAGCGCGACCGCCTAGCCCAGCTGCACTTCGATATTGTCGATCAGTCGCGTAGTCCCGAGCCGAGCGGCGATCAGAATCACCAGCTGTTTATCCCCGGCGGCCGCGGGCTTGAGGCTAATGGCATTGCGGGTTTCCACATAATCAATCTCATGCCAGCCGCGCACGCGCAGATCGGCCACAGTTTCGATGGCCAGCTTGGAATAATCGCGCTCGCCCGCCTCAATCGCCCGCTTCATCCGGCTGAGGTGGTAATACAGCCGCGGCGCTTCGGCGCGCTGGGCTTCATTCAGATAGCCGTTGCGCGATGACAGCGCCAGCCCGTCTTCGGCGCGGCCCGTATCCACCGGCACAATCCGAATCGGCATATTCAGGTCATTCACCATGCCCTGAATCACCGCCAGCTGCTGGTAATCTTTTTTGCCAAAACAGGCGACATCGGCCTCAACAATATTAAAGAGCTTGCTCACCACCGTGGCCACGCCACGGAAATGGCCGGGGCGGAAGGCGCCACACAGCTCGTCGGCAATCGCTGGCGGGTTCACCTGATATTGCTGAATCACATTCGGGTACAGCTCTTTTTCATCCGGCGCGAAAATCACGTCCACCCCGCCGTTGACGGTGATCAGCGCGGCATCGGCCTCCAGCGTGCGCGGGTAGCGTTCAAAATCTTCGCCCTGACCAAATTGCAGGCGATTTACAAAGATACTGACCACGGTATGCGCCGCCTGACGGCGTGCTTCCTGGATCAGCGCCATATGCCCCGCATGCAAATTGCCCATGGTCGGCACAAAGGCCACGGTGCCCACGGTTTTACGCCACTCGCGCAGCTCGGCAATGGTATGGATGATTTTCATAAGTCAGATTTCGCAGGAGGAAAACAATCAATCGGTGCGGCCCGATAGGCGCTAACCGAAGCACAGGCGCGCAATTGGCGCACTAGCTCCGGCCACGGCTGGGCATACACACCGGGATACAGACATTCGCCCGGATATTGCACTGGATACGCCAGCTGTTCAAGCGGCGGACTAAATTGGGCGTCCACGCCCGGCTTGCTATTGCCGCGCGCATCCAGCCGATACCAGCCCAGCTCCGGCAAATACACGGCATTGAGCCCATGCAGGCAAAACGGGGCCGCCTCGCCCGACCAAGTCAGGCGCTGATAAACCAAGCCACAAGGAAGTTGATTGGCGCGCAGCAAGGCCGCCAGCAAATGGCTTTTGGCATAACAAAAGCCCGTGCCCTGGAGCAAGGTTTCGCTGGCGCTGACTGGCACTTCTTCGCGGCCAGCATCGACGCAATGGCTGATTTGATCGCGCACCCAGACAAAGCTGCGCTCGATCAGCAGCCGCGCGGGCGGCTGATCGGCAGCTAGCTCGCGCGCTAGCGCTGCCACGGCTGGATGATCACCATCCAGCTCCGGGCTAAAGGCCAGATAGGGCGCAAGTTGCGCAGGGCTGAGCATGGGCGGCAGGCTTGGAGATGCAGCGTGGCTAAATTAGAAACTATGCTCTTCGGCCGGGAAGCTGAGCGCCTTCACCGCTTTCACGTAGTTTTCTACCGCGCCTTGAATACTCCCCACGCCGGTCATGAAGTTTTTCACAAAGCGGGCTTTTTTGCCCGGATACACGCCCAGCATATCGTGCAGCACCAGCACCTGGCCATCCACCTGCACGCCCGCACCAATACCGATGGTCGGCACGTGCAGCGATTCGGTAATCTCGGCCGCGACGCTGGCGGGCACCATTTCCATCAGCACCATCGCAGCGCCGGCAGCTTGCAGCGCCAGCGCATCGCGCTTGAGGATTTCGGCTTCGGTTTCGGTTTTGCCCTGCACCTTATAGCCGCCATACACGTGCACCGATTGCGGCTGCAGGCCGATGTGGGCACAGACCGGAATTCCGCGCTGCACCAGGAAATCGACGGTTTCAACCATCACGGCGCCGCCTTCCAGCTTCACCATTTCCGCGCCGGCGGCCATCAGGCGGGCGGCGTTTTCGTAGGCTTGCGCATGCGAAATCTGATAACTGCCAAAGGGCAGATCGGCCAGCACCATGGCTTTCTGGGTGCCACGCACCACCGCCTGCGTGTGGTAAACCATATCATCCATGCTCACCGGCAGGGTTGAGCTATGGCCTTGCACCACATTGCCTAAAGAATCCCCAACCAGGAGGATGTCCACCCCGGCTTCATCCAGCAAGGTGGCAAAACTGGCGTCATAGCAGGTCAGCATGGCGATTTTGGCGCCATCGAGCTTCATTTTTCGCAGGGTCGAAAGGGTAGTTTTCATGATGGGTAATCAAGCCGTTTCGTTGAAAGGGGCACTCATGGTGCGTTGCATGATCGTAATGGAGTCAGGGTGGAAAATCGACCCTTTTTGTGTCAGGGCTTGATCCTGATTCAATGTGGCGACAACCGCCCACCCGGCTTAGACCGGATCGAGGCGATACAGTGCCTGATCAATCACCTGCCCAATCAGGGCGGCCGCCGGCCCCAAACCGGGAATCTCCACCTCGGGGGCTATTTCTAGCAAAGGCAATAAAACAAAGGCGCGCTGATGCATACGAGGGTGGGGTATTTGTAGCTCAGGGGTATCAAGCTGCAGCGCGTCATACAGCACCACATCCAAATCCAGCGTACGCGGTGCGTTTTTAAAGCTGCGCTCGCGGCCTAGCTGTTGCTCAATCTGCAACAACGCCGCCAGCAGCGCCGCGGGCGCGAGCTCGGTCTGCACTGCGCAAACGGCATTAATAAAATCAGGCTGATCGGCATAACCCACGGGCGCACTGGCATACAGCGAGGAGCCGGCCAGTAATTGGGTGTGCGGCAATTGCGCAATCGCGGCCATAGCTTGGCGCAATTGCGCAGCTGGGTCGCCCAGATTGGCGCCCAGCGCGATATAGGCAATGCTCATCCGGCTTACTCGCCCTGCCCGCCGCCACGGCGGCCATCTGGGCGGCGATGCCGCGTGCGGCGCCGGCGTTTTTTCTCGACTTCGCCGCCTTTACCGCTGGCCACCGCTTCGGTCACCAGCACTTCGCGGGTACCGTCGTCGCAAACTTGGAATTGCGTCCACCAGTCGGCCAGCTCTTTTTCTACCAGCCCGCATTCAGCGCGCAAAAGCAGGAAATCATAGGCCGCCCGAAAGCGCGGTTGCTCCAGCATACGGAAAGGCTTTTGCCCGCTGCGCTGCTCAAAGCGTGGCTGCAACAGCCAGATTTCTTTCATGGCCGCGCTATAGCGGTTTGGAATCGACAAGCGTTTGGTGACTTTGGCTTCGACATCGTTCATGGCCTCAACCAGCGCTGGTACTTTGTGCTCGCCTGCGGCGACTTTCTTTTGCCAGCCGGCTTCAACTTCATGCCAGAGCAAGGTGGCAAACAAAAAGCCTGCCGACACCGGTTTGTCTTCGGCCAAGCGCTGATCGGTATTAAGCAGCGCCTGTTTCAGAAAGGCCGTGGTTTCCTTTTGGCTCATCAATTTATCGAGCAGCGGAAAGAGCGGCCGATGCAGGCCGTAATTGCGCATGGCCTGCAGGCAATCCCAGGCCTTGCCCGAGAGCAAGACCTTCATCATTTCATCAAACAGCCGCGCCGGCGGAATGTTTTCCAGCAATTGGGCGTGTTCTTTAATCGGCTTGGCGGTGTCCGCCGCAATCTGTAAGCCCAGCTTCGCGGCCAAACGCGTGGCGCGCAGCATGCGCACCGGGTCTTCGTGATAGCGCTTGACCGGGTCGCCAATCATCACCAGCTGCTGTTTTTCCAGGTCTTCCACCCCGTGGTGGAAATCGATGATTTCATCGCTATTGGGGTCGTAATACAGCGCATTGACGGTGAAATCGCGACGGGAAGCGTCTTCTTCCAATGTGCCATACACATTGTCGCGAATAATGCGGCCAGTGGCATCGGTGGGCGAATCGGCGCTACCGCGGAAGGTGGTCACCTCGATGATTTCTTCGCCACCGCGATCGTAAAACGGCACGTGCACGATGCGAAAGCGCCGGCCAATAATGCGCGAGCGGTGAAACAGATGCCGCACCTGCTCGGGTGTGGCGCTGGTGGCCACATCAAAATCTTTGGGCGATTTGCCCAGCAGCAAATCACGCACCGCGCCGCCGACGATATAGGCTTCATAACCCGCATCCTGCAGCTTGTCGCAGACTTTCAGCGCCCCGGAATGGAGCTGTTCACGGCGAATGCCATAGTGTTTGGCATGCAAAATGCGTTTACCCGGACGGCGTAGCACCTTGCCAATCAGTTTACGAATCATGGCGGTCTATTTAGCGAAAACGATGCGAAACCGTGCATTATACAAGTGCCCAGTGGCCTGCGTGTCATTTTCGGGATTAAAGGTGGCCCGCTGTGCGCCGCGGCCCCGACTGTATCGTCTGGCAAAGGCGCCGACTGTGCTTAGCAAGCCCACCCAGACCCCGTATGATGGCAATCCACCCATCGGAGCCCGCCATGCCGCAACTGCGCTATCAAGTAGTGAATGTCTTTGTGACCGACGAGCTGTGGAGCGGTAATCCGCTCGCGGTATTTCAGCCAGAACAGCCTCTGGATGAGCGCACCATGGCGCGCCTGGGCCAGCAGATGAATCTGTCCGAGATTACCTTCACTGGCCCGAGCCAGGTGGCCGATGCCAGTGTGCGGATTTTCACGCCCAGCTACGAAATGCCCTTTGCCGGCCACCCGACTTTAGGCACGGCCTTTGTGCTGGGCGCCGGGCGACCGCTGCTCACGCTGGAAACCCGTGCCGGGGTGATCCCGGTGGCGCGCGAGGGCGATTTGCTGACCTTGCAGGCCAATGCCCCGCAATATTGTGCCGGCCCCAGCGCCGAGGAGATTGCCGCCGCGCTGTCGCTCGAAGCCCGCGCGATCGCCGGCACGCCACGTTTTGTAAACACCGGCAGCGAGCAATTGATTGTGCCACTCGCCAGCCCGGCCGCCGTGGCGGCTTGCCAGCTGAATCTGGCGCAATTTGAAGCCGTGGCCTGCAATCAGGAAGGGCGTTCGGGTGCGCTGGTGTGGGCGACCGACCCGGCCGACCCCACGCGGATTATTGCGCGCTATTTCTGGAGCCAGCATGGCCAGGCCGCCGAAGATTTTGGCACCGGTTCGGCCTGCGCCAATTTGGGCGGCTGGCTACTGGCCGAAAACGCCGCACTGCCCCTCAAGCTCGCCATGGAGCAAGGGCACGGCATCGACCGTATTGCCCGCTTGAGCTTACACATCAATGCGCAGGGCGAGATACGGGTAGGGGGTAAGGTTAGAAGCATTGGCTACGGGGAATTCCAGCTGCCGGATTAAACCGCGGCGGCCATGCTGGCACGCGGCACCGAATTTGCAATGCGCCGCCGGCCAAACCACCACGGTAGGCTAATGCTCGCTAAGGCTTTGCTGCGCTTGCTGCAGCTGCCCACACACCGCTGCCCACAAGGCTGGCCAGCGCGAATCTGCGGCGGCTGGCGGCGTGCGGGCTTGCAGCCAGGCCAGCGCGGCGCTGAGCTCGGCATAGCCCGCCCCTTCACTGCGGCTCCATAGCCCCAGCCGGCGCACCACCGGCGCGGGCATGCCCCATTGCGCCAGCAGCACCAGCGCACCCCGGCTGTGTTGCGCCAAATCGCCGGCCAAACTGGTGCTAGCCAGCAGGCAAGCCTGCGCCGCCCACTCAATGCCTTCCTGCTCAGCCGCCGGCACCGCCAGGCTCGCCGCCACCGCGCGCAAAAACAGCGCAGCACTTAGCAAATCAGGGGTATTACCCACCAGCCATTCATTTGCATTGGCTAGCGAGGCATACGCCACATCACAAATACTATTGGCCGGTAGCAGTGTCACCACCTCGGCCAGCGGGCGCAGGCCCAGCGCGCCGTTTTCGGCTTGATTCAGCTCCGCCAGCAGCAAGCAGGCCAGCTTGGGATTGACCCGCGCCAAGGCCTGCACACGCGCCGCGCTCAGCGGCTTCGCGGCTAAGCACTGCCGCTGCCACGCTGGCACCACGGCCATAAAGCCTGCCGCCCGCTCGCCCTGCTGCGCCGCGCGCCGAAATTGCGCGGCCGTACAGCCATACCAACCGACAAAGGCACGCTCAAAGGCGCTGCGCTCGGCAAAGCCTAGGGCACAGGCAATGTCTTCCAGCCGCTGCTCGCCCACCAGATACTGCACGGCGGCACGGCGTTTTAATTCCAGCACCAGCCGGCTAAACGAGGTTTGCTCCGCGGCCAGTTGCCGCCGGAATTGCGCCACGCTCAGGCCCAGCACTTTGGCCACGGTTTCTTGTTCGGCCAAACGCAAACGTTCGCCCGGGAGCAAGTAGCGGCAAGTACGCTGAGCCAAAGTGTCGGCCGCCTGCTGAGCTTGTAGCCCGACCAGAAAATGCGGCTGCAAGGCGGCCCAGAGGCTGGCGCTGGCATTGGGCAGCGGGCGCTGCCACAGCGCAATCGGCCAGCTGAGGGCAAACGCAGGCGCTTGCCAGCTCAGGTTGTGCGGCAGATGCGGGGCGAGCTCAGCCGGCTGCACCGCCTGCGTCATCAACGCGGCCGCCAGCGGTGGCTGCGGCTCAGCCAGCAAGTGCTCCAGCAAACGCGCCAGCCAGACACAGATTGCCTCATAGCGCAGCAGCATCCCCAAGCGCTCGGCATGCAGCAGCGGGCGCAGCTGCAGGGTGAATTGGGTTTCGGTCAGGATCAGCGTCAGGCTGCCATCCGGAAACGACAACGGCCCCAGCTGCACAAGGGTATTAACCGCCTGCGCGACGGTATTGGCGCTGCGCAAAAAATACAGCAGCCCATTGCCCGCCCCCAGATCCAGCGCCGCCGCCACCTGCACCAGGATGTGTGGCGCGCCTGCTGCGTGCAGATATTCATGCAATTGCAAAGCCAGCTCGCCGGGCAGTGTATCGCTACAGCTGGCCTCGACCCGGCGCAGACCAAAGCGACTTTCCAGCGCCTGCAATACCTCGGGCCGGCTGGCCAGCAGCGGATACAGCGGCTGCAAATGGCGCAACTCGGGGGTGTGCAGCCCGCGCGGAAAAGTTGTGATCTGGCTCATAAAGCTGCCCGAATGTCATAAAAGTGAGCGCCATTATCATATCAGCATTTACTGATGATCCTTAAACTGCGCCGCTCAAACTTAACCTGACCATAGAACAAGACAATGATGTGCGCATTCAAACGATTATGGCCCAGCCTCGCCTTGCTAAGCCTGCTCGCCGGCTGTGGTGGCGGCGGCGGCGGAGGTAGTAACAGTGGCGGCAACGTTGGCACTGGCACCCCGAGCGCCACTGCCGCGCCAGGTGGTAGCAGCGGCCCAACCCTCAACCAAGTGGATAACAGCGGCCTGCAGCAACCGGCCAGCAGCCCTCTGGTCTTGGCGCTGCAAACCGGCAACCCCAATTTGCTCAGCGCCGCCGATCAGCCCACGCTTTTGCAACTGGCTACCCAGCTGGCCGAGCGCTATCAACAGCAGCAAAGCCGCGCACTGACCAGCATTTTCGGCGGTGGCACCCTTGATCTCAGCGTGAATTTCACGACCAATAGCAGCGAAATCGGCATTGCTCAGCCCACCGTGGCAACGCCACTGTTATTGGCCGACGATGGCAGCGGCATGGCAGCGATTGCCCAGTATGGTCGGGGCCGCGGGATGGGCTATGGCGTAGACATGCTCAATTGGCAAGCCAACCAAAGCCGCGAAACCCAGCACAGCGCCTTTTTTACCCGCGCCATGCGCTGGCTGATCACCGGCAATGCCGACACGGCGCTGCCCAGCTTGGTGAAATACGCCGTCGCCGGCTATGACAGCAATACCGTCAGCCGCTGGCTCAGCCGCGCCGGCAGTACCGGCAACGCCATCAGCTGTGATCTCACCCAAAGCAGCAATAGCTGCTGGCAAAACGCCGATTTGCTGGTGTTTGGCAGTAGCGTGCGCAACGACCCTGCGCTGAGCAATCAGGTCCGCCAATATGTCGAGCAAGGCAAAGCGGTGCTCTACCTGCACCCTAGCTGGACGGACTCGGCCGGTGGCCGTAGCGTACTGGCCGGCATGGGCATGAAGCTGGGTGATTATCCGGGCAATTACTTTGCCCCAGCTGCCGGCGTCTCGATCGGTAGCAACACCACCCGAAGTGGCCTACTTGCGCGGCTAGATCAAATGAGCGGGCTGGTTGGCACTTTACGCGCCATGGGTCAGGCCAAACCGGCACTGCAGCTCAGTACCGATAGCAGCATCACCCAGCCGATTACCCAGCAATTCAATGCGCTGGCCAGCCTGCAAAGCCGTGGCGTGGATATTTTCCAGGAGCCCACCAGCGACTTGCATCGCCTGCTGGTGTTGTGGGCGGATCTGTATCGCAAAGATATTCAATACGGCAAGATCAACCGTGATACCGCTCCGGGCGATTTTCTGCGCACCTATGCTGCCGATTCATGGCTGGTGTTTAACCGCGCCAACACGACGGTCAGCAAAGCTGGGCAGGGTGATTTTATGCCTGTGTCGGCGCAGAGCATGCCGGTGAGCAGTAGCGCGGAAACCATCGAAGTCACCATCGGCCAGAGTGGTGGCAATACCGCGATTGGCCGTGCGGCGATTCCGGGCAAACCGGTGTACATCGAAGTGGTGGATAACGGTGGCGCTAGCGCGCTGAATATCCAGACCAACTACCTGCGCGCCTATGGCAACCCACTCACTGACTCGGTCAATGAAGGCTACAAACGCCCGCGCCGGCCGCATTCGTTTGCCATACCGCTCAAGGCCAGCGGCGAAACGATCTTTGTAACCCCGTTTGGCGGGCCACTGTATCTGAATTACAGCGGCGCGACCGCAGGCCGCTCAGTAACGCTCAAAATCCGCGGCAGCGCCAAATATGCGCACTTCGATTTCACCAAGCCCAGCAATCAGGCCGAGATCGACGAGGCCATCGCGGCGATGCAACGCGCTGACTTTGGCTGGCAAACGGCCAAATTTGAAGGTGGTGAAATCCAGCAAACCATGTATTACGCCAAGCAGGCCATGGGTAGCCTCAGCCCGCAAACCTATGTCATTGATCAGATCAAAGGCCTATTGTTCGATTCCAATCACCTGGCGAATGGCTTTAGCAATATGCCAATGAGCAGCACGGTGGCGAGTTTGTGCAGCACCTTTGGCTGGACCTGTGATGGTCCGTTGCATCGGGCGCCGAGTGTGCAGCATTTTGTCGGCTGGATTGCCGCCTGTGGCTACCTCTGCTCGGGCAACCCATCGGATGGTTTTGCAGGCATCGGGGGTACTGGCTGGGGGCACGCGCACGAATTGGGCCACAACACGGTACCCCGGGTCATGACCATTGAATTTGGCGGCAAAGGCTGTGTGGTGGAGTGCAATAACAATATCCTTGCCAGCATTCATATGATGCGGCAATACAAAATTGCCGGGATCGATACTGGCCATACCACCGATCATCCGGGCCTGTATGCCGATATTGTCGCCAACCGCGCCAGCGGACTGAGCGGTAATGCCAAGGTGATGGATATGCAAACCCGGCTTTGGGATATGGATAAGGGTCAAGACCCCATGCGCGCGGTGCATTTCCAGCTGGCTTTCCTATTTAGCCGCTACCGCGCTGGCGAGAGCATTCCGAGCATGGAAAAAACGCTGGATTTCTTCACCCTGCTCACCAAGGGCAACCGGCTGGTGGATAACGCCTGGGAGAGCGGCAATAAATTTGCCATGAGCCGCTTTGCCAACAAAACCATCAGCAACCCCGACCTGCTGTATGTGTTGAGCTCAAAGCTGGTGGGCAAAGATTTGCGACAGATTTTTGCCATGTACGGCATCACCGTGGGCCAAACCGCGCTGGATTCGGTGGCCGATCTGGGGCTAGCCGTTTTGCCTGAGCAGTTTTATGCGCTGGCGAGCAACAAATACAATCAAGTTGGCAGCGGACAATGGCTCGATCTCTCGGCCAGCACGCCGGCTTATCCGTATTAATCCACCGCGCGCAGGCCGGCTAGCGGCCTTTGCCGCAACATCACCCCAGCTGGCTGGCCCGGCTGGGGTTTTTTATTGCGGCACAAGGCAAAAAACACCGGAACAAAGCCCGTATCGGGCGGTCTGTAGGGCTAGTTTCGGGCGTATAATCGCCTTTTCTGTCAACCTTCATCAGCAAAGATCATCCTCATGCGTCGTACCGCCCTCTCTTGCGCCCTGATCGGGACGCTGCTGGCCAGCTCACTGGCTCACGCTTTCGTACCGCCCGTACCCGAAATCGCTGCTAAATCGTATTACCTCTACGACAAGCAAAGTGGCCAAGTGCTCGCAGCTCGTGATCCGGATATGAAAGTCGAGCCGGCTTCCCTTACCAAGCTGATGACGGCCTACCTGACCTTTAAAGCGGTTAAGGCTGGCAAACTCAAGCTCGAGCAAACCCTGCTGGTATCCGAAAAAGGCTGGAAAACCGAAGGCTCGCGGATGTATCTCGATCCCAAAGTGCCAGCCACGGTTGATGATCTGATCAAAGGCATGATCGTGCAATCGGGTAACGATGCTTGCGTGACTTTGGCTGAGGCGATTGCGGGTAGCGAAGAAGTTTTCGCCCAAATGATGAATGTAGAAGCCAAACGCCTGGGGCTGAAAGATTCGCACTTTACCAATTCCACCGGCCTGCCCGACCCAGCGCTGCACGTCACCACCAGCGATCTGGCGCGGCTGGCAAATGCCATCATCAATGATTTCCCCGAGTTTTATCACATCTACTCGATCAAGGAATTCAAGTACAACAATATCAATCAGCCAAACCGCAATTTGCTGCTCTACCGTGACCCGTTTGTGGATGGCATGAAAACCGGTCACACCGAAAGCGCCGGCTACAATCTGGTGGCTTCAACCCACCGTGATAATCGCCGCCTGATTTCGGTGGTGGTGGGTACTGCCAGCCCGGAAGTACGCGCGGCCGAATCATCAAAATTGCTCAATTGGGGCACGCAGTTTTTTGAAACGCCCAAACTCTATGCCGCCAAACAGGCTGTGCAGCAAGTGCCGGTCTGGAAAGGCAAGGCCGATAAAGTGGATGTTGGCTTTATGGCCGATCAATTTATCACCGTGCCCAAAGGGGATGGCGCCAAGCTGAAAGTGGAGCTTACAAGCCAACAGCCGCTGGTAGCGCCGATCAAAGCCGGCCAAACCGTGGGCATGATGAAAATTTCGCTGGATGGCAAAGTGCTGAGCGAGCGCACCGTGGTGGCCGTGGCCGACGTGGAAGAAGCCAATATCTTTGGCCGCGCGTGGGATACCATCCGCCTGTGGTGGCATCAGCTCTTTAACTAAGCCTGCCGGCGGACAATAAAAAACCCTGTGTGATGCACAGGGTTTTTTATTGCGAGGCGAAACACCGTGTTATTGCGGTGACGCCGCAGCCCCATCCGGCTGGGTGGCCGGCGTGGTGGTCGAGAAATGAAAAACCACCGCGTTGGCAAACATCGGGTCAAAGCCTTTTTCGATCATCACTTCGACAATCGACTGGGCCAGACAGCCACGCTGCAGATTTTCAATAATCCATGCCTGCCATTCTGGGGTGAGTTGGGTAAAACCGCTCATCGAAATTGCCTCTCCATCCGAATTTGGTACCGCGCTCAAGGTACTTATTATGTCTCTCCCGTGAGCTCAGCGCAGGCCCGTCGCCCGCTATCGTTGTAGCAAGGTCGCGAGCACTTTGTAAGGTGTAGCCATTATTCATGCGATTGTCGGGCTTGTCACTTATTCTTACACGCCGCATGGCGGATAAGTTACGCCATTCACACCCCAGCGCTGCTGCGCTGGCTAGCCGCTAGGGCTTAGCCCCTTGATCGTGCAAGACAAACAGCGCAGGGCGAG
Source organism: Chitinibacter sp. ZOR0017 (assembly GCF_000799095.1). Taxonomy (NCBI): domain Bacteria; kingdom Pseudomonadati; phylum Pseudomonadota; class Betaproteobacteria; order Neisseriales; family Chitinibacteraceae; genus Chitinibacter; species Chitinibacter sp. ZOR0017. The sequence continues at coordinate 64,482 of NZ_JTLG01000018.1, forward strand.
TGTGTTAAAATCCCGCTTTTGATCGATCACCCCTTCACGGACGAGTTGGCATTATGGAACTTTCTGCACTGACCGCGCTTTCGCCGCTAGACGGCCGCTATGAAAAACAACTGGCTGATCTGCGCGCGCACTTTAGCGAATACGCGCTGATTAAAAATCGCGTTACCGTTGAAGTGGCGTGGCTCAAAGCACTGGCCAGTGATGCCGCCCTGAGCGAAATCAAGCCTTTCTCGGCCGCCACCATTGCCGAGCTCGATAATCTGGTTGCGCAATTTAGCACCGAGCACGCGCTGGAAGTAAAAACCATCGAGCGCACCACCAACCACGACGTGAAAGCCGTGGAATACTGGCTCAAAGAGCGTCTGTCGGGCAATGCCGAAGTTTCTGCCGCCAGTGAATTCATTCACTTCGCATGTACTTCGGAAGATATCAATAATCTGTCACACGCCCTGATGCTCAAAGGCGCGCGCGAAACCGTACTGCTACCTAAACTCGCCGAAATCATCACCAAACTGAAAGAGCTGGCCCACGAGCTGGCCGATGCCCCGATGATGAGCCGCACCCACGGTCAGCCAGCTACCCCAACCACCATGGGTAAGGAAATGGCCAATATCGCCTTCCGTCTGGAGCGCCAACTGGAGCGCATCAGCAAAGTCGAGCTGCTGGGCAAAATCAATGGTGCCGTGGGCAACTACAACGCCCACCTTTCGGCTTACCCTGGCTTTGATTGGGAAGGCTTCTGCCAACGCTTTGTAGAAAGCCTCGGCATCACCTTCAACCCCTACACCATCCAGATCGAGCCGCATGATTACATGAGCGAGCTGTATGATGATTTCGCCCGTGCCAACACCATCCTGGTCGACATGAACCGCGACATCTGGGGCTACATTTCGCTGGGCTTCTTCAAACAGAAGGTCAACAAAAACGAAGTGGGCTCTTCCACCATGCCGCATAAAGTAAACCCGATCGACTTTGAAAACTCGGAAGGTAACCTCGGCATTGCCAACGCGGTATTGTTCCACCTGAGCCAGAAACTGCCGGTATCACGCTGGCAGCGCGACCTGACCGACTCGACCGTATTGCGCAATATGGGTGTTGGCCTGGGTTACTCGCTGCTGGGTTATGTGGCCGCACTCAAAGGCCTGAACAAACTGATGGCCAACCGTGATGCCATGCTGGCCGATCTGAACGACAACTGGGAAGTACTGGCCGAGCCAATCCAGACCGTAATGCGTCGTTTCGGGGTGCCAAATCCATACGAGCAACTGAAAGAGCTGACTCGCGGCAAAACCGGCATCAGCAAAGAAGCGCTGGCCGTGTTTATCGAAGGCCTGAACATCCCGCAACAAGCCAAAGATGAACTCAAAGCGCTGAGCCCAGCCAGCTATCTGGGTAAAGCTGAAGAGTTGGCGCGCCGCATCTAAGCGCCCAAACTGCCGCCAGCCCCGCGCTGGCGCAGTTAATAAACACAACACGGGCGCGTCAGCGCCCGTTTTGCTATCAGCTCCGATATAATCGGCACATCTTACAGCGTGCCGCAATGCGCCCCTGCGCAGCGGCCAATTCGAGGTTAAAACGGTGAAACGGAAAGTCATTGCAGGCAGTGCACTGGGCATCGTCCTACTGGGCGGCGGCTATTTCGGCGGCAGCTATGTGGCCGGCGACGCGGTGGAACAAACCATGCAAAAACAGCATGCCTGGATCAGCAATCTGCCCTATTTCATCGTAAAAGCACATAGCTACGAAAAAGGCTGGCTCAGCTCCATCGAAACCACCACGCTGCAAGTCAACCCTGAGCTGTATCGCTTTATTGTCGAAAAAGAAGGCGAAACACTGCCGACGTTTGAAGTAACCTACACCAATCACATTCAGCACGGCCCGTTGCCGCTACTGACCAAGCTCAACCCACTGCCCTACAAGGCCGTGGTCACCACCGAATTTAAATACTCGCCAGAAACGCAGAAATTCCTGACCAAGTTTTTCGGCGAACAAAAGCCCATCCAGATCGAAAACCGCATCAGCTTTAACGATGATGGCGTGATGAAAATTAGCGTGCCGGGCTTTGATTACGAAGAAGCGCTCTCGGGCGTAAAAGCCAAATGGCAAGGCCTGAATGCCACGCTCGACTACGGCGGCGATTTTAATCGGGTGAAATTCGACCTCACCGCCCCCGGCCTCTCAGGCGAAGCCAAAGCCAAAGGTTCATTCGCGCTGCAAGGTTTGAGCATCAACCTTAACCAGAGCAAAGGTGCCAATGGCATCATGATCGGCACCAATCTGGCCAAAGTCGGCCAGTTTGATCTCGATATGCGCGAAGGCAACCCGATCAAGCTCAAATTGGAAAACCTCGTCTATCAAGGCAAAGTGAACGAAAGCGGTGAATTCATCAACGGCAGCGCCCAGATCGATCTGAGCAAGCTCACGCTGAACGACAAACCCTATGGCCCGGCCATCATGATTGCCGAAGCCAATCACCTGCACGGCAAAACGCTGGCCACCATCAGCGATGAGCTGACCAAGCTGCAAAAACAAAAACTCAACCGCGAGCAACTCACCGAAGCCCTCACCAAGCTTGCCCGCGAGCAAGGCCTGCCGCTACTGCAAAACGACCCGCAATTTGCGATCAAACAGCTGGAAGTCAAACTACCCGATGGCGCCATCAAATTTGCCGGCTCGGTGGGGCTTAAAGGCTTTGTGCCCGCCGACTTGGATAAACCGGTGGATCTGGTGAATAAGCTCGACGCTAAAGCCGATTTCACCATCCCGCGCAAAGTGGTTGAAACCCTGGTGATGTGGCAAGCGCGCAATATGTTTGCCAGCGCCAACCCCGATGGCGACGTTAGCCACGCCGACATCGACTATCTGGCCGGCCAATTTGTAGAAGGCCAGATCAGCAAGCTGGCCGAGCAAAACCTGATTCGGGTGAATGGCGATCTCTTATCCGCCAAAGCCTCGCTCAAAGGCGGCAAATTCATCCTCAACGACATCGCCGTACCGCTGCCATGGGATCAACCGGCCGTGGAACAGTAAACCGAAGTGAATGGATTAAAACAAAACCCGCGGTTACGCGGGTTTTGTTTTGTTAGCTAATGGCCCAAATCAGTCAGAACCGCAGCGCCTGCTGCGTATTGGATGGTATTTACTCTGGCTTAAGAACATACCTAAATCCATCCCACTCAGATTTCGCTAGGTTTTGCGTACTGATGAACTCCTTCACCAGATTCTCTGCATCTTCTGGGCTCGCGGGCTTAGAAAAGATGTTGTCTGGGAGAACGAATACTCCGCCAAAATCGACAACGCCACACAAAGAAAACTCAAGGTTATCACCATCTGCAGAACCAAAGCCCCTCAAGTTGAAACGACCGCTAAGTGCAATATTGAAATTGTTCACGCCGTTGGCTCTACTGAGAAGTAATGAACGTACTTGTGCAGGATGATGATCGGCAATGTAGACCGAACATTGCGGCTCAATTTTTGAGCCCCTAACTCCCAGCGCAACGCCATCTAGCTCGTGCCAATTAGAAATTGGCAACTGCAGCCAGTCGCATGATATTCTGACCGACCATGCCTCTCCCTCAACCTCAATTTCGCCACATTCGGCATATAGATTCCAGAACAAACCGAGTGGAACTCCACTCGTTCGATTCTCGAAAACATGGGCATAAATCTGCCCGTTCACTGCTTTAAAATTAAACAACTCCGCAGCCCTTCTATGTCATCCAACGTTGGCAATAAGTTGCCGCCGGAGTGCCGCAGACATGGAGAGCAACCAAAGCGCAGCTTTGGGCGGTCAGGTTGATTGAAAGGTTAAGCCGTTTCAGCATCATGGCGCCAAACTGGAAAAGCGACAGCTAGACCTGCCTCTTCTAGCCTATTTGCTAATAAGTTAATTGCTAGCGAATCTACCTCCTTGGGAACGTGAATAGAGAAGTGATTAAATTCATCAAATCTAACAATGGAGCACTTAAGAACATTGAAGGATGCTTCAAATTCTTTGAATTGTGCTTCATTATCATTCATAATCCAGATCAATGAATTTCCAGATTCTTTTGTCACAACAAATTCAAAAACCAAAGAATTGACCGGATCGGGCATTGCGGTGAAACGATCACCGCAAGCCAATCCTTTTATGTAAACTGGAGGACTTAACAGTTCAAATTCACCATCCAATTCATTGCACCACACATACTCCGTGGCAATCGGAGGCCACTCATCAACCACATCTAATGCAAAGCCAAGCTTAACCATATTGATTGGGCCCAATCATGTAATACACATCTACGCAGGTGTATATTTAATTATTTAATTCGCACAACGCGCTTTGTTGCACAAATCAGTCTGAAAGCGAGTTTCCCAAATCCGAAAAAAACTTATCCCACACGCACCGTCGTCGGTGTGCCCAATTGCGTGAAGCGATTTTAGATCGCAGCACGCACTTGCAACTCCGCCACCTAACGATCAAAGTCCCGCGCCATAACTCGTTCACAAAGTAATTTGAAACATCGCATTTTCGTTTCCACTAAACTGCGCCGGTAATAGCCCGACCACTTTTTCCAGATCGCCCGCCCCAAGTACTTGGTCGCACGTAAAATCGCATTGCGAGATCGTGCACCTGCCGTATTTTCTTTCCGAAACTGAGTGCTCTTGCCATTCTTAAATCTCAACACATCCTGTCACATCAACCGCCTCACCGACAAGACCTTTGTACCAAGTAGGTACATCTAGCTCAACATTTCCGAAACCTGCACTTTTAAGAAATACATGATATGCACTTTCACTCATAGGGCCAACTGACTTGCCCGTTGATTTAAATAAAACCCAGTACAATTTATCTTTTAAATAACTTGTTCGTATTGTTCGATCACGGCCTTCACCACATTCATAGTCTTGAACCGCCATTTGAAGAACGAAAATATTTTGCCCCCGTACTTTTATGTCAACCACCACACGATCAACTATAACTATTTTTTTGCTATTCGACACAATAAACGCATTTTCAGGTGACGTTTCTACAAAATCAAAACACCCCACATCGAGACAATACCAAAAACAGAAAACAATTACCCCAGCCAGCACAAATGAACAAACCAAAATATTTACTCTAGCTTTTGACATTAACACCCCCACATACTTAATACTGAATTTTGCATTGTCTACTTCAAATAAACCAGCTGAAGGAGATCCAAAGAAAGTCGCAATATTTTGAACCTTTCCCTTATGTTAAAATTTCTATGCATTTCATAATGCATAATCTTGGCTAGGCTTTGTTGCACAAATCAGCCTGAAAGCGAGTTTCCCCAAATCGCTGATTTGAGCAACAAAGCCGCGGCTAGCAGCGTGCGCGATCAATGATTTCGACAAACTCCACCACAGTTCGCACCGCCAACCACCCGCCATAAAAAAAACCGCCGGCAGCGCCAGCGGTTTTATATACCCCACCAAGGTATTGCCATGCAATCATTGAATATCAATTAATACCAAGCAATACCCACACAATCAATTGGCTTTACTGAATAATCCCACCACCCAGGCAAACTTCGTCACGGTATAGCACCATCGATTGCCCTGGTGTCACGGCCCATTGTGGCTCGTCGAATACCAGCTGCACGCCGCCTTCGATGTGCGTCAGGGTACAGGCGCTGTCGGGTTGGCGGTAGCGGGTTTTGGCGGTGTAGCGGCCTTCGGCCGGGGTTTCGCCCAGAATCCAGGAGCAATCTTTCGCCACCACCACCGGATTAAGTAGCAGCGGGTGATCATGGCCTTGCACTACGATCAACTCGTTGCGGTCCATGTTTTTGCCGGCCACAAACCACGGCTCGGCGCTGCCTTTGGTGCCGCCGATACCGAGGCCCTGCCGCTGGCCGAGCGTGTAGTACATCAGTCCCTGATGCTCGCCCATCACCTTGCCTTCCGGCGTGACCATCGCACCCGGTTTTTTCGGTAGATAGCGATTTAAAAATTCACGAAACGGCCGCTCGCCAATAAAACAAATGCCGGTGGAATCTTTTTTCTTGGCGTTGGGCAAATTAATTTGCTCGGCAATCACCCGCACTTCGGATTTGAGCAAATCCCCGAGCGGAAATACCGCGTGCGAAATCTGCTCTTGGCTTAAGCGATACAAAAAATACGTTTGATCTTTGCTTTGATCGGCGGCGCGCAGCATTTCGGTGCGACCATCATCACGCAGACGCGTTTTCGCATAATGCCCGGTTGCAAGCTTGACGCCACCGAGCTTGATTGCGTATTCCAGAAATGATTTAAATTTGATTTCGCTATTACACAGAATATCCGGGTTCGGCGTGCGGCCGGCGGAATATTCGGTCAGGAAATGACTGAACACGCGGTCTTTGTATTCGGCGGCGAAATTCACAAGCTCGATATCAATGCCCAGCAGATCGGCCACGGCAATCGCGTCCATGCTGTCTTCTTTGATCGAGCAGTATTCGTCGTTGTTGTCGTCTTCCCAGTTTTGCATGAAGACGCCATGCACTTCATAGCCCTGCGCTTTGAGTAAATGCGCGGTGACGGAGGAATCCACCCCACCAGAGAGGCCTACTACAATTTTGCTGCTCATGACTGCGTTCCATTTAATGCGGGGTCGTGATCAAAATCACGTAGAAGCTCAAGCGGATAGCGCCGCCCGGCCAGATAATCGTCGATGCAGGCCAGCAACAACGGGCTGCGATGCTCGGCTTGCCGCGCCAGCACTTCATCACGGCTCAGCCACACTGCGGCTTCAATGCCTTCATCCGCCAGACCCAGCTGCCGCGCGGCATCATTCGCGCCCAGCTCGCCGCTAAAAGCGTAGCGCAGGTAGGTGAGATCCGAGCCCGGCACGCTCCACTGGTAAATCCCTACTAGCGCGGTCGGGGTGAAATGGTAGGCGGTTTCTTCCAGCGTTTCGCGCTGGCAGGCGGCCACGATGGATTCGTTGGCATCCACATGCCCGGCGGGCTGATTGAGTTTGAGCGCGCCTTGAATGCGCTCTTCCACCAGCAAAAAGCGGCCATCTTGTTCAATGATGGCGGCGACGGTGGTATTGGGCTTCCACATCTTCGGGGCTTATCCTTGCGTCGACAAGCGCTTGATTTTACCTGATTTCCTCCCCCCACGGCCAGCCACCTCCGCCCAGCGCAGCGGCGCAAAATTTAACAAAAATTCATTTGACGCTCGCCGGCCACGGCGATTTAATAACTAACCAGTCAGTTATTAATTACCAAGTGATGACCCCTAGCCCTCGCAATCAGCGCCGCAAAGCCGCCCGCCCTGATGAAATTATCGCTGCGGCGATCCAGCTTTTTCACCAAAAAGGCTTTACCGCCACGCGTATTGATGAAGTCGCCGCCGCCGCCGGCGTTACCAAAGGCACCGTGTATTTGTATTTCCCCAGCAAAGAGGCGCTGTTTAAAGCCGTGGTGCAAGAGCGCATCTTGCCCAATCTGGCGCGCATGCATGAGCTGGTGGCGCAATTTCGTGGCTCGCGCCGCGATTGCCTCAGCATGGTGCTGCGCGGCGTGGCCGAAGCGCTGGAAAACTGCGGGGGTAGTATTTCCAAGCTGATGATCGCCGAAGCGGGAAATTTCCCCGAGCTGGCGCGCTTTTACGAAAGCGAAGTGATTGAACCCACTTATCAAACCTTGCGCCAGATACTCTCTGAGGGTATAGCCAGCGGTGAATTCAGAGACATGGATTTGGTACATATACCCCGCATCATTATCGCCCCCCTGCTGTACGCCAATATTCTGCGCCACACCTTTACCACGGCCGATTTGGGCCTGACCAATTTATTGCAACACGCCGAATGCCAGCTGGATCTGCTGATGCATGGCCTGCTGCGCCCTGCCGGAGAAACCGCATGAGCACACCCGAAGCTACTCCTCGTCAAACCAAAGGCCGATTGATTTTGGGCGGCATTTTGCTGCTGGCTGCCGGCATTATTGGCTATCGCCTGTGGTGGGCGAGCGGCCATGTCGGCACCGACAATGCCCAGCTCGAAGGCCATATTGTGCCGATTTCCGCCCGTGTGGGCGGCTATGTGCAAACCGTGGCAGTTAATGACAATCAGCCGGTGGCCGCAGGCGGCCTGCTGGTGCAGCTTGATCCGCGCGACTATCACGCCAAAGTGCTGCAAGCACAGGCCGAAGTGCAAAATGCGCTCAGTGCCTCGGGCGGGCAGCGTGGCGGTGGCGAGGCGCAAGCCAAGATCGGCGCCGCCAACGCCACCGCCGCCGCCGCCGCAGCGCAGCGTCAGGCCGCCGAGCAAGCGATTAGCGAAGCGCGCGCCAATGCCGAGAAAGCCCAAGCCGATCTGCGCCGCGCGCAAGAGCTCGCCGCGCAAAAAATGGTGAGCCAGGCCCAGCTGGATAACGCCCGCACCGCGCTGCAAGTCGCGCAGGCGCGCATCGCCACCCTGATCGCCCAGCAACGCGCCACTGCTGAGCAAGCCGCCGCTGCCGCGCAGCAAGTAGCGGTCTCCAGCGCCGGGCTCAAGTCCGCCGAAGCCAAAACGCTGGCTGCGCAAGCGCAACTGGCGCTGGCGCAAAATCAGCTGATCGATACGCAAGTGAAAGCGCCGATGGCCGGCGTGGTGAGCAAGAAAAACGTCGAGCCCGGGCAGATGATTCAGGCCGGGCAAACACTGATGTATCTGGTGAAAACCGATGATCTGTGGGTGACCGCCAATCTCAAAGAAACCGAAACCGCCGCCGTGCGCCCGGGCCAAAGCGTGGAAATCAAAGTCGATGCCGATGGGCAGATCCTGACCGGCAAAGTGGACTCATTCAGCGGCGCCACCGGCGCGCGCTTTACCCTGCTACCGCCTGACAATGCCACCGGCAACTTCACCAAGGTCGTGCAGCGGGTGCCGGTGAAAATCAAGCTCGATCCGCTACCCGCGGGCGCCAATTTGCGCCCCGGCATGTCGGTTGAAGTGACGATCCGGACTAAATAGCCATGAAAGCCATCTTGCCGGGCCTCTCGCGCTCGACCGACGATGCCAGCATCCATCAGCATCGCTACATTATTGCGCTGACGGTCACACTGGCCTGCGTGCTGGAATTGCTAGACACCAGCATTGTGAACGTGGCGATCCCGCACATGATGGGCACGCTGGGCGCCACGCTGGATGAAATTACCTGGGTGTCAATTGGCTATGTGGTGGCCAATGTCATCGTGCTGCCGATCTCCGGCTTTTTGGGCAATTTATTTGGCCGGCGTAATTATCTGGTGTTGTCGATTGGGCTGTTTATCGTGGCCTCGATCGCCTGCGGTAATTCCAGCTCGCTGCCCGAAATGGTGTTCTGGCGCATTGTGCAAGGCTTGGGCGGCGGCGGGCTGATCGCCACGGCGCAAACCACCTTGTTCGAGGTGTTTCCCAGCAAGGAAATGGGCAGCGCCATGGCGATTTTCGGCATGGGCATTATGCTGGGGCCAATGCTGGGGCCCACGGTGGGCGGCTGGCTCACCGATCAATACAGCTGGCCATGGATTTTTTATATCAACCTGCCGCTGGGCCTGGCCGCCCTGCTGCTCACCTTGATTTATGTACCCGAATCCAAGCTGCGCAAGGCGGTCACGCACATCGATTTTGTCGGTCTCGCGCTGATGGCCGGTGGGATTGCCGCGCTGCAATTACTACTGGAGCGTGGCGAGCGGCTGGAATGGTTTGATTCGTGGGAAATCGTGATTTACAGCGTCACCAGTATTGCTGCGCTGGGCGCGTTTATCATTCGCCAGCTCGAACATCGCTACCCGCTGGTCGATCTACGCGTGTGCCAAGATGTGCAGTTTTCGGCCGGCTTGGTGATTACCTTTTTGCTCGGCGGGGCGCTGTTTTCTACCGTGTTTATTTTTCCGGTGTATGTGCAAACCCTGATGGGCTACACCGCCTGGCAAACCGGCCTGCTGATTCTGCCTTCGGCGCTGGCCTCGGGACTAACCATGCCGATCTCGGCCAAGCTGGTGGCCAAAGGCATGCCGCCGCGTATTTTAATTAGCCTGGGCGCCAGTATTTTCCTGGGCTCGATGTGGCTGCACCATGGCTTTACCACCCAATCGGGCGTGGGTGATTTCATGGGGCCGCTGATCTTGCGCGGGATTGGGCTGGGGATGATTTTTATGCCGCTCAATAGCCTGACTATGGCCAATTTGCAGCCCAGCCAGATCGGCAGCGCCACCGGCCTGTACAACCTCACCCGCCAGCTCGGCGGCAGCGTGGGCATTGCCTTATCGGCTACGTTCTCCACCAAGCTGATGCAAATGCACGGCGCGGCGCTGCTTGAGCATCTGGGCGGCTTTGCCGCACTGGAGCGTTTGGCCCAGCTCAAGGCTCGGCTGATCAGCACCGGCACACCGGCGGCTGGCGCGGATACGCTCTCGCAGCTACTGCTGCAGCAAACGGTAAATAAACAGGCGCTGATGCTGGCCTATGATCAGCTGTTTTTGCTATTTGGCATCGCCATGATTTGCGTGCTGCCCTTATTGCTACTGATGCCCAACAGCCAGGTACGCGCCTCGGCCGACGCGGCTCATTAATCCATCGCCGCGCCAAGCGCAAAAGGCTGCGGCAGTAAGGAAATTGGGTAGACGGGATTAGCGCGTTTTATTCGGCCCGCGGCGCCCACGCTGTTTGGGTCGCCCAGCCGGGCGTGCCCCTGCGCTCGCCTTGGCTGCGGGTTTGGGGGCGGGTGGCGCAGCGACGTCCAGTGTTTGAAACGTACCCGGCGCAATACCATCCAGGGTATAGCTTCCAATCGCATAACGAATGAGGCGTAGCGTTGGATACCCCACCTTGGCTGTCATTCGGCGCACCTGGCGATTTTTGCCTTCGCTGATGATGATTTCCAGCCAGCTGGTGGGAATATTCGCCCGCTCGCGGATCGGCGGCTGGCGCGGCCACAGGCCAGCGGGCTCATCCATCAGCCGGGCCCCTGCTGGCTGCGTGCGAAAGTCGCCCAAATCCAAGCCACCCGCGCGCAAAGCCGCCAGCGCGGCCTCATCCGGCACGCCTTCCACCTGCACCCAATAGGTTTTCGGCAGCTTGTGTTTCGGGTCGGTAATACGGTGAATCAGCCCGCCATGCGCGGTCAGCAGCAAGAGGCCTTCCGAATCGGTATCCAGCCGCCCCGCCGCATACACTTCTTTGATCGACACATAATCAGCGAGGCATTGATGAGGGGGGCTGGGCGTGAATTGGCAAATCACGCCATACGGTTTGTTCAGCAAGATCAGCTGCGGCATGGGCGTTCAAAACAAGGGGGAAACCAGCGGCATAATAACCTACATCGTCGCCAAACGGCTTGGCAGAGCGCCGGCAAACCTGTGATAATAGTGCGTTTTTTCGCCCCTGCTGGCATAAAAATCAGGATAAAGCGGGGCGAGGCGTTTTTAATTGGCTGTATTTCACAGGAAATAGCACGATGAGTCTGATCAAAGTACCACAAGGCGGCGCGAAAATCGTTCCTAACCTCGCCACTCCTGACAATCCAATTATCCCTTTCATCGAAGGTGATGGTATTGGTGTGGATATCACCCCAGTTATGATCGATGTAGTCGATGCAGCTGTGAAAAAATGCTACGGCGACGCGCGCAAAATCCACTGGATGGAAATCTACTGCGGCGAGAAAGCCTCAAAACTGTACGCTGATGGCTCATACCTGCCACAAGAAACCCTCGATGCACTGAAAGAATACGTAGTATCGATCAAAGGCCCATTGGCTACGCCAGTTGGCGGCGGTATCCGTTCATTGAACGTGGCCCTGCGTCAAAACCTGGATCTGTACGTATGTCTGCGTCCAGTTCGTTATTTCGACGGCGTACCTTCGCCAGTGAAACGCCCAGACCTCGTTGACATGGTGATCTTCCGTGAAAACACTGAAGACATCTACGCCGGTATCGAGTGGGACGCCACTTCTGAAGGCGCGAAAAAAGTTATCGAATTCCTGCAAAAAGAAATGGGCGTGAACAAGATTCGCTTCCCAGAATCTTCTTCAATCGGCATCAAACCCGTATCGAAAGAAGGTACTGAGCGTCTGGTGCGCAAAGCGATTCAATACGCCATCGACAACAACCGTAAGAGCGTTACCTTGGTTCACAAAGGTAACATCATGAAGTTCACCGAAGGTATGTTCCGCACTTGGGGCTACGAGCTGGCCAAGAAAGAATTCGGTGGCGTTGAGATCGACGGCGGCCCATGGTTGCAACTGCCAAACGGCATCGTGATCAAAGACGTGATCGCTGACGCCTTCCTGCAACAGATCCTGTTGCGTCCAGCTGATTACGACGTAATCGCAACCCTGAACCTGAACGGTGACTACATTTCTGACGCGTTGGCGGCAGAAGTGGGCGGTATCGGTATCGCTCCAGGCGCGAACTTGTCTGACAACGTAGCGTGCTTTGAAGCCACGCACGGTACTGCGCCGAAATACGCTGGCCAAGACAAAGTAAACCCAGGTTCATTGATTCTGTCTGCTGAAATGATGTTGCGCCACATGGGCTGGACTGAAGCCGCGGACAAGATCATCGAATCGATGGGCAAAGCAATCCAAGACAAGATCGTAACTTACGACTTCGCTCGCCTGATGGACGACGCGCAAGAAGTGTCTTGCTCGGCCTTCGGTAAAGCAATGATCGAACGCATGTAATTGCTGGCTACGCCTGCCTTGAAAAACCCCGCCTAGCGGGGTTTTTTTATGGGTGAAGCGCCAGACATAAAAAAAGCCCACCGAGCGGCGGGCTGATCTGACTACAGCAAGCAGACGCTTAGGCGGTCTGGATATTTGCTGCTTGCAGGCCTTTTTGACCTTGCGTCAGTTCGAAAGTCACGCGCTGACCTTCTTTCAGGGTTTTGAAGCCTGGCATATTGATTGCCGAGAAGTGCGCGAACAGATCATCACCACCTTCGTCCGGCGTGATGAAACCAAAACCTTTAGAATCGTTGAACCATTTAACAGTACCGAATGCCATAGCTAAGAACCCTGCAGACTTTAAAAATAATATTCCTGAAATATCGGCTTCACACTCAAATGAGCGCGCCGAAAGGTAGCCTGCTAGAATTGCTTCCACCAAGCTTGCATCACTTTTTACGCGAGAATAACCATCGCGGTCAAGAGATGTCCCGATTAATAATTCACAGTGTCGCGCGGCGTTAACGCTTGAAAAAACAGCAGCGCGCGCCAAAATAGAAAGTGAAACTCCGGTAAGTGAACCCCATGGCCCAGACGTATCAGTTTGACACTGAGCTCCAAAAAGCAGACGTTCGTACCGCCCCTCCGCCGATGTGGCAAGTGGTGTTGCTCAATGATGACTTTACCCCGATGGACTTTGTCATTGACGTGTTGCAGCAGTTTTTCGGATTGGGAAGTGAGCAAGCCACTCGGATCATGCTGAAAGTGCACCACGAAGGTCGTGGTGTTTGCGGGACATACCCGAAAGACATTGCCGCCACCAAGGTGGCCGATGTAACGCAATACGCACGGGCGCACCAGCATCCGCTGCAATGCATCATGGAGGTGAAATAAAATGATCGCCCAAGAACTCGAAGTTAGTTTGCACATGGCGTTCATGGATGCGCGGCAAAAGCGCCATGAATACATCACAGTCGAGCACCTACTGCTGGCCCTGCTGGATAATCCTTCGGCCATTGAAGTGATGAAAGCCTGCGGCGCCAATCTGGAAGAGCTGCGCCGGCAGCTAGGCGACTTTGTCACCGAACACACCCCGGTGGTGTCGGGTACCAATGAAGTCGAAACCCAACCGACCATCGGCTTTCAACGCGTGATTCAGCGCGCCATTTTGCATGTGCAGTCTTCCGGCAAAAAAGAAGTCACCGGCGCCAATGTGCTGGTAGCGATTTTTGGCGAAAAAGACAGCCACGCCGTCTATTTCCTGCATCAGCAAGGCATTACTCGCCTCGATGTGGTGAACTTCATCGCCCATGGCATCAGCAAAAGCAGCCAAAGCGCGCCACAATCGGCGCCCAAAAGCGAACAAAATGAAGATGGCGACAATGAAACCCCAAGTGGTGGCGCGCTGGAAAACTACACCCAGAACATGAATCAGCAAGCCTTGGCGGGCAAAATCGATCCGCTGATCGGCCGCGATCATGAGCTGGAACGCGTGATCCAGATTTTGTGCCGCCGCCGCAAAAATAACCCGCTGCTGGTGGGTGAAGCCGGCGTGGGCAAAACCGCCATTGCCGACGGTTTAGCTCGCAAAATCGTCGAGGGCGATGTGCCCGATGTATTGGCCGATGCCACCGTATACACGCTGGATATGGGCGCCCTGCTCGCCGGCACCAAATACCGTGGCGATTTTGAGCAACGCTTAAAAGCAGTCATCAAGCAGCTCTCCGAAGAGCGCAACGCAATTTTGTTTATCGACGAGATCCATACCTTGGTGGGCGCAGGTGCGGCTTCTGGCGGCACGCTGGACGCCTCTAATCTGCTGAAACCGGCGCTGTCGAATGGTTCGCTCAAATGCATTGGCGCCACCACCTACAGTGAATTCCGCGGGATTTTCGAGAAAGACAATGCGCTGTCGCGACGCTTCCAGAAAATCGATGTGGTTGAGCCGACGATCGAGCAAACCATTGAGATTCTGAAAGGGCTGAAAGATAAATTTGAGAGCCACCACGGCGTAAAATACACCGCTGCGGCGCTCACCACGGCGGCAGAATTGTCGGCTAAATTTATCAATGACCGCCATCTGCCGGATAAAGCGATTGATGTGATTGACGAAGCCGGCGCGGCGCAAAAAATCTTGCCGCGCTCGAAACAGAAAAAAACCATCGGCAAAGGCGAGATCGAAGACATCATCGCCAAAATTGCGCGTATCCCACCAAAATCAGTCTCTTCTGACGACAAAAACACGCTCAAAACGCTGGAGCGCGATCTGAAAAACGTGGTGTTCGGGCAGGAAAAAGCCATCGAAGTACTCGCCACATCGATCAAGATGGCGCGTGCTGGCCTTGGCAACCCGCAAAAACCGATTGGCTCCTTCCTGTTTAGTGGCCCAACCGGGGTTGGTAAAACCGAAGTGGCCCGCCAGCTGGCCTACACCATGGGCATCGAGCTGATCCGCTTTGATATGTCCGAATATATGGAGCGCCATGCGGTTAGCCGACTGATTGGCGCGCCTCCGGGCTATGTGGGTTTTGAACAGGGCGGGCTCTTAACCGAAGCCATCAATAAGCACCCGTATGCGGTCTTGCTGCTGGATGAGATCGAGAAAGCGCATCCGGATATCTACAACGTGCTGTTGCAGGTGATGGATCACGGCACGCTCACCGATAACAACGGCCGCAAAGCCGATTTCCGCAACGTGGTGATCATTATGACCACCAATGCGGGCGCAGAAATGCTGAATAAATCGGTGATCGGCTTTACTGCCCGCAAGGAAACCGGCGACGAAATGCAGGAAATCAAGCGCATGTTCACGCCGGAATTCCGCAACCGGCTAGATGCGATTATCCCGTTTGCGCCGCTAACGCACGAAATCATTCTGCAGGTGGTCGACAAATTCCTGATGCAACTGGAAGCGCAGCTGCACGAGAAGAAAGTCGACGCGCATTTCTCACCGGCGCTGAAAGATTATCTGGCCCAGCATGGTTTCGACCCGCAAATGGGCGCGCGCCCAATGGCCCGCCTGATTCAGGACACCATCCGCAAAGCGCTGGCGGACGAATTGCTGTTTGGCCGGCTGGTGAATGGCGGCGAAGTCACCATCGACATCGACGACAATGGCAAGGTGTCGCTCTCCATCCCTCAAAAAGAAATGGCCCCAGCCTAATACCCACACAGGGTATTTTCTGAAGATCATCTGCAAATGCCAGTGATAAAAAACCCGCCAGCTGGCGGGTTTTTTATTGGGGTGCAAATACTTATTGCTGGGGCTTATTTCTGCACCACGGTCACCAGCTGCGCCGGGGTTGGCGCTGGGAAGGCCGCCAAGGTTTCCAGAATGGCGCGATTGGTATCGAAATACACTTGCCAGTAATGATCATTGTGGCAATACGGGCGCACCGCCAGCACAGGGCCTACCAGCTGGAAATCCAGGATTTCCACTTCCACCGCAGGCTCAGCCAGTACATTGGGTACTTGAGCAATGCGCGCTTTCAGCGCCGCAATCGCTGCGGGCGCATCCGCCGCCCCTGACAGCTGGGCTTTCAGATCCACACGGCGATAAGCGTTGGCGCTGTAGTTGGCAATGTTGTCGCTAAAGATTTTGTTGTTGCCAACCACAGTCAAGACGTTGTCGGGCGTCATCACGGTGGTGGCAAACAGGCCCACTTCGTGCACGATACCGGTTACGCCGCCGGCGCAAATCATGTCGCCAACTTTAAAGGGCCGCAACACGATCAGGAAGGCACCACCGGCAAAGTTGGCCAGCAAGCCCGACCAAGCCATCCCGATCGCCACACCAGCAGCGGCCAGTAAGGCAGCGAAGGTGGTGGTTTGAATACCGAAGTAGCCCAGAATACCGATCACCAGCAAGACATTCAGCAACACCGTAACGGCCGAGCCCACATACCGCAAGACGGTTGGGTCCACTTTTTGCCGCGAAAGGCCGCTTTGTACAAAGCGCACCACCACCCCGATCAACCAACGGCCAATCACCCAGAAGGCAATCGCCGCAAGGATTTTCACCCCGAATTCGGCCACATAGCCCATGATCAGATCTTGATACTTATTCACCAGACTTGAATCCATTGACGCTCTCCTTATGAAATGCTGATAGCAAGCCAACAAATCATACCGTAGGCATCAAGAAAGCCAAATGAAAACGGGGATGGTGTTACCCGCGTGGATGGTGTTGCTGGTGCAGTGACTTCAGCCGCTCGGCCGCCACCTGGGTGTAGATCTGCGTGGTGGTGATATCGGCGTGCCCAAGCAGGCTTTGCACCACCCGCAAATCAGCGCCATGATTGAGCAAATGCGTGGCAAAGGCATGCCGTAAAACGTGCGGGCTGAGCTGACTGGCCGCCACCCCCGCCGCGGTGGCATATTGCTTGATGATGAACCAGCAACCTTGCCGCGTCATCGCTTCGCCACGCTGATTCACAAACAGACACGGCTCGCTGGCGTGTTTCACCAGCAGTGGGCGCGCTGCTTGCAAATAGCGCTCCAGCCACTCGCTGGCCACCTCGCCCAGCGGCACCAAACGCTGTTTATCGCCCTTGCCGTGCAATACCCGCAGATAGCGCTCACGCAGATGCAACTGGCTCAGCGGTAAGCTCACTACCTCGCTCACCCGCAAGCCGGTGGCGTACATTAGCTCAAGAAGCGCGCGATCACGCAAGCCAGCGGGGGTATCCAAATCGGGGGCGTCCAGCAGCGCTTCGATTGTATCTTCGGGCAATGATTTGGGCAGCGGTCGCACCCGCTTGGGCGTGACCAGCTCGGCACAGGGATCGAGCGTCAGCCGCTCTCGGGCCAGCCAGTACTGATAAAACTTGCGCAAACTGGCCATCCGCCGAGCAAGGCTCGCCGCTTTCAAATCCCGCGCCTGCCGCGCCAGAAAAGCCTGCACGGTATCGCGATCAACCTGCAATACATCATGTTGCCCGCGCTCCTGTGCCAGCCATTGCGCCCAGATCAGCAAATCGCGCCGGTAGCTGTCAATGGTATTGCGCGCCAGCCCTTCTTCCAGCCAGATTCCATCCAAAAACGCATCAATCAGAGCAGTAGTGGCGGCCACAGCGCTGGCCCGCTCGTCTGCCACACTGACATCAGCATCACTCGCGGCATCGACCATCAGTGCACGCCCTCGTGCGCCAGCAGCCAGCGCTTGATCGGCAACCAGTCGCGCCCATCCCGCTGGGCGTTAAAACCACCTAAACCCTTGGCGCCCAGAATCCGATGGCAGGGAACAATCACCGGATACGGGTTGCGCCCACAGGCGGTGCCCACCGCCAAAGCGCTGGATTGCAGCTCGCGCGCCAGCTCACCGTAGCTGCGCGTTTGCCCCACCGGGATACGCTGCATCGCCGCCCACACCTGTTGCTGATGCGCAGTTCCGACACTCAGCAGGGGCAAAGTAAAAGTGAAATGCGGGTTATGCCAATAGGCTTCCAGCTGGCGCACGGCCTCTTGCAAGATCGCGCCAGTAGGCACCACCGCTGGCGGCGCCTCGAGCAGAAACTCCACCCGCAATAGCGCCTGCGCATTGGCCCACAGGGCAAGGCCCCCAAATGGGGTGACCAGCTGGGCAAAATCGCTCGCCCCAGCCAGATACCCCATGCCGTATTGCCCGCTAGAGCTTGTATTATTTAGATTCAAAAGCAATACCCCTACTCAGCATACAGCGCGGCATGCAGTGCAGTGAGCAAGCGCTGGTTATCGTCCTCGCTCAACTCCCAGAACATCGCCCCGGCTAGCCCCTCTGCGCGCGCAAAGGCGCCTTTTTCGGCGATGGAGATTTCATCTTCATAGCTGATAAAGGTATCACCATCGTACAGCCACGGCGCCCGCGCGACCGGATCACGCTGTTGCTGCCAGCGCGGATCGCTCAGCAAGGGGCGAATTTTGGCAAAGCCCGGCGCCGCATTGCTGCCGGCCTGCCCAGCTGCGCCCAAACCGGGCGCCGCCACGCCTTGCAGGCTGCGGCCGTAGAATGGGCAACCCAGCACTAATTTCTCGCGTGGTACGCCATTGGCCACATACAGCGCCACCGCACCCGCCGCACTATCGGCCGTTGGCTCGTGAGCTGGCGGATATAAATTGGCATGATGGCCGGCCCGCGTGGCCCAGCCATTGTAAAAATCGTAGGTCATCAGATTGATAAAATCGCAGGCCGCGGCCACTGGTCCGATCTCCACCCCATCGAGATAATACTGCCCCGCACCCGCGGCGATGCTCAGCAAATACGGGCGTGCCGCCGGTCGGGCTGCGCTGCACGATTCGGCATCGAGTGCCTGGCGAAAGTCTTGTAGTAGCAGGGTGAAGTTTTGCCGATCTTGCGGGCGGGCGCGAATGCCGGCCATATCGTTGCTGGGGTATTCCCAATCCAGATCAATCCCATCCAGCCCATAGCGGCGGATAAAGGCCAGACCCGAAGCCACCAGCTTGGCACGCGATTCGGCGGTGAGCGCAGCATCGGAGAAGCCATCGGCGCTCCAGCCCCCCACCGAAATCAAGATCTGCAAGGCCGGATTACGCGCACGTAGCGCGAGCATTTGCTGCATCACCGCCTCTTGCTGCGCCAAGGCGGCGGCATCGCCACTGAATGCGCCCGGCAAATCAAGCTCTCCATCGCGAATCACCGCAAAGGCATAGCAAAGATGGCTCAGTTTTTCGACCGGCAATGACTCAAAAGCATATGGCTCCCAAGTGGCCAGATAGGCCAGCAGCATCGGCATTGCAGTTCCTTATCAGGGTATTACCCTGCAAGCATTATCAAAATTAGCTTAGATGGCAATACCCCAAACAGGTATTACAGCGCAGCAATCACGGTCATTTCCACCAGATAACGTGGATCGGCCAATTTGGCCTGCACCGTGGCGCGCGCGGGGGTGTGGCCGGCCGGCACCCAGGCAGACCAGGCCTGATTCATGGCATCGTAATCAGCCATGTCGGTAAGGAAAATCGTCACCTGCAAAATTTTGCTTTTATCCGAGCCCACTTCGGCCAGTAGCTTATCAATGCAGCCCAGCACTTCTTCGGTTTGCCCGAGAGCGTCTTTATCGAGGTTTTCGGCAATCTGGCCGGCAAGATACACGGTATTGTTGTGCACGACGGTTTCGCACAGACGAGGGCCAACGTGATAACGCTGAATCGATGACATCATGACATTCCTTGTGAGAATAAAAAGCGAACGATGAAAAAAGGCGAGCCGCAGCTCGCCTGGATAAATTGGCTGGCTTAAGCCACGGCCCGCAGCCTGAGCGAGAAGTCGGCCAGCGCCTTAATCCCGCTGGCTTCGGCGCGTTGGCACCAATCCTGCAACTGCTCAACCAGCTCGGCGCGGGTCAGCGTTGAGCGCTCCCAAATGCGGGTCAGCTCTTGGCGCATCTGATACACCTGTGTGAGCACCGCGCTTTGCGCCAGCAGTGCCTGCAAGCTGGTTTGCTCCGCCACCGGGGTATCTTTGGCATCTTGTTTCAGCCAGATTTTCATTTGCCGCACCGGGTTGAAATTGAGCGCCGGCAAGCTGGCATTGGCGCGCAATTGCTCGATTTCGCTGGCCACAGTGGCTTTTAAGGTGCGCGCGTAGCTGGCGGCGATGGCGTAACGATTGGCGATCACAGCCTGAACGGCCAGCTCGTCAAACACCGGCCGGGCGGTGCCTTGCTTGAGCTTGGGCGCTACTTTGCGCACAGTGGCCAAGCGGCAGAAGGCCAGCGTGCGGATATACAGCCAGCCAATATCAAACTCAAACCACTTATACGACAGCTTGGCCGAGGTGCCGAAGGTGTGGTGATTGTTATGCAGCTCTTCGCCGCCGATCAAAATCCCCCACGGCAGCAGATTGGTGGAGGCATCTTCACATTCGAAATTGCGATAGCCCCAGAAGTGGCCGATGCCATTAATTACCCCGGCTGCCATGATCGGAATCCACATCATTTGCACGGCCCAGATCCAGATACCGTTCACACCAAATAGCAGCAAATCCAAGACCGCCATGGTCGTTGGGCCCCAGACGCTATGCGGGGTATACAAATGGCGCTCAATCCAGTCATCGGGTGTACCGTGGCCGTATTTTTGCAGCGTTTCCTGATTTTTGGCTTCGGCGCGATACAGCTCCCAGCCTTCCCAGAAGACTTTTTTCAGCCCCAACACCTGCGGGCTGTGCGGGTCTTCGGCAGTTTCACATTTGGCGTGATGCTTGCGGTGAATGGCCGCCCATTCCTTGGTGACCTGAGCCGTAGTCAGCCAGAGCCAGAACCGGAAAAAATGACTGATCAGCGGATGCAAATCCAGCGCGCGGTGCGCTTGGTGGCGATGCAAAAAGATCGTGACCGCGGCAATCGTGATGTGTGTTAAAACCAGCGTAACGAGGATATATCCCCACCACGGCAAATCAATCCAACCATTCAACCAAGACATACTTCTTATTCCTCAAGCCGGCCACCGATGGGTGGCCTCTGTGCTGATTTTACGCAGAAACCTCAGGCGCTGCAGAATTCTTCGGCGCCTCTGCCGGCTGGCCGGTTGGCGGCAGGATCATGACATCGCGCCGTGGGTAAGGAATCTCGATGCCATGGGTTTTAAAGGCGCGCCAGATACTCAGATTGAGCTCAGACTTGAGCCCCATCTGTCCGTTTTCAGGGTCGGCCAGCCAGAAACCCAGCGTGAGATTAATCCCGCTATCGGCAAAAGCCGTGACAAACGCCCCCGGCGCAGGGTGCGGCAGAATACGTGGATTGTCTTTAGTCACATCCACCATAATCTTCATGACCAGCTCTAGATCGGAATCATACGCCACCGACACCGGCAAGCCGACCCACACCGAGCGATCGTTATACGATTGATTAACCACGGTTTGGGTAATCAGCGTGTCGTTCGGCACTAGCGACTCCGTCCCATCCGCCGCTTTGAGCACGATATAGCGCGAGGTGAGGCCGCTGATCACACCTTGGCGGTTATCCACGGTAATCAGATCGCCCATTTTGATGGAGCGATCCAGCAAAATGATAAAGCCCGAGACATAATTCGAGGCGATCTTTTGCAAACCAAAACCCAAACCCACACCCAGCGCACCACCAAACACCGACAGTACCGTGAGATCGATGCCCACCAGCGAGAGAGACAGCAACACGGCCAGCACCACCAGCACCGAGCGCATCACTTTCACCAGCACCACGCGGACGTTCATTTCCATCACATCGGTGGCCATTAAGCGGGCTTCAATCGTGCGCCCAGCCCACATCGCCAGCAACAAGGTCGCCCCTACTGAAAGCAGGCCTTGCAACACGGTGAGCACCGAAATATGCACTTTGCCGGCGTTGAAACTGATTTCATCAAGGGTTTGCAGCACTTCCGGCAGAATACCGACGACATGCAAGACATACAGGCCCCAAATCACCAGCGCGATGTATTTCTCCCATTGCTGCACCCATTTGGCATCTTGGAAGACCCGGCGAATCACATACACCAGCAGCCGAATATTCACCATCGCCAGCATCAGCAAATTGGCCACCCGCAGCAGCGAATTCACATGCCCTTCCAGCAGCGACAAGGTCAAATTGCTGACACTCACCAGGATAAGCGCGAGCACGGGGAAAAGGATGCGGCGCAGGCCATCTTCACCCGTTTTCCAGCGCATGCCCGCAATGGTCGAAGAGCGCAAAATACGGCGCGATACCCAGTAGGCCAGCCCCCAGCACAAGAGCAGCAAAATGCCCTGCGTAATGATCTGCGGGTGTGCAAAACCCAGCTGATTCACATCATGAATCAGCTTGGCTAAGAGATTATGCCGTTCGAGCTCCATTTAGGCCCCCCGGATTTTTTGCAGAGTTTGCGTGGTTGAAGTCGCAAAACGGAATGGAATCGAATGCACCGCGCCCCCCCGCGCGAGCACTTCACGACTTCCTACCATCGCCTCGGGAGCCCAGTCCCCCCCTTTCACCAAAACATCCGGCTGCACCATCTCGATCAGATTGAGCGGGGTATCTTCATCAAACCAGGTCACCAGTGCCACCGATTCGAGGCTAGCCATCACGGCCGCACGGTTTTCTAGCGGATTAATCGGGCGGTCATCACCCTTCCCCAAGCGGCGCACCGAAGCATCCGTATTCAGCGCCACCACCAAACTGCCGCCCAGCGCGCGGGCCTGCGCCAAATAGGTAACGTGGCCGCGGTGCAGGATATCAAAGCAGCCATTGGTAAAAACCACTGGTTTTGGCAAGGCCGCCAAACGAGCCGCCAAATCAGCAGGGGCGACTATTTTTTGTTCAAAGTCGGGCGTGGGATAGTTTTGCATCGTATTCTCATCGGCCACATCAAGGGCCAGCAGTGCATCAATATCCGGCATTATAAGGAGAGGGCGATGCCAGTGATAGCCAAGAGCGATGTTAATTGTTGAAGGAACTTCTGCGATGATGGGCTAATGAGCAATCCCAATCGAATAGATGCAAATCAGTGCCGTCATTTACCAGCATACTACGGGGTATCCGCCTAGGATCTATTATTTACAGAGCTTCTAGCAGAATACTCCCCATAATCTAAAAATTGCATCTGATAAAACAAAGCCCAGCGTAGCTGGGCTTTGTTTTTGGGTTTGCTGGCTTGGGCGCGGCCGGTTCGTGGTGCTGTTGTCTGTCGTGGATGTTGTGCGAGGCTTTGCTTTGCCGGTGTTCAGCGCTTTTCCACTTCCGCCGCGCAAAGC